>JAJFIJ010000001.1 GCA_021775105.1 Rhodospirillales bacterium
CGGAACAATCAAAGGGAAGGCCGGACTGCAGAAAGTCGGCTCTGGAGCACGCTCCAGAGCCAGACCGTACAACAATAAAAGGACCTGAAAGTGTTACCCATGTTCCCAGTCTGAAATGTTACCTATGTTTATGGTTGCTCACGAGTGCCCTCCTGAAAACCCAACATTTTACCCCCACAATGTTGGGGTTGATGTGGGGTATGTGGGGGTTTTTGCATACCATGTTAATTTGTGATTTCCGGGAATGGCGGAAATCCGGACCCTTTTATCCCAGTTTTTCGAATCTGCGCGAAAATGTGGGGGTTTGTGGGGGTAAATGGGGTTTGAGGTTTTTGCCGTGGAATTGGAGAGAAGGATATTTCTCTTATTGAGGTGTGAAATCCGACGCCGTTTGTTTTTTATAAAACTTTATGGGGATTCATGGGCATTGATTGAGTTTTATGGGCATTCCGGAGCTAAAACGGGTGGTGAAATGCCCATAAATGCACATGTTTCCCGACTAATGCCCATTATCTCAATGAGGCGTTCTCGAAAGGCGAGACCCGTGATGGCAGTGTGTTTAATTCTCAACATAACGCGAAAGTTTCCCCTTAATTGTTTGTGATTTTCTGAATTTTGATGATATAAATGTAAATTATATTCAACGAAATTACCCAGCCGAACGATAAAATTATGAGCCAGCATACCCCCTCCTATTACGCGGCCAGCGCCAACGATGACAGTCGTCACCCGAAGCTTGATGGCGATCTTCAGACCGATGTCTGTGTCATCGGCGGCGGGTATACGGGCCTGTCGGCGGCGCTGCATCTGGCGGAGGCCGGATTCGACGTTGTTTTGCTGGAAGGCGAGCGCATCGGCTGGGGTGCATCCGGGCGCAACGGCGGGCAGATTTGCACGGCCTACAACAAACCCATGGACGAGATCGAGGTGCTGGTCGGCAAAGAGGGAGCGCAGGCGTTCTGGGATGTTGAGGTGATGGCCAAGCAGTTGATCCGGGAGCGCGTTGAAAAACACAATATTGATTGTGACCTGACCTGGGGGTATCTGCACACCGCCGCCAAGCCAAGTCACATGCGCTGGGTCACGGATACTTTTGATGAGTGGGCGCGTTACGGTTATACGGATACCGAAGTCCTCGACAAGACAGAGGTGCAGGAACGGGTCGGCACGGAAGCCTATCATGGCGCGCTCTGGGAACAGAACGGCGGGCATCTGCATCCGCTGAACTACGTGCTTGGTCTGGCGCGGGCAGCAAAAGAAGCGGGTGTGCAGATTTTTGAAGAGACGCGGGCAACTGATGTTCAGCAAGGTGCAAACGCCAAAATCAGCACGCCGTCCGGGACCGTATCGGCGACATATATCATCGCCGCCGGCAATGGTTATCTTGGTAATCTGATCCCGCATCTCCATCATCGGGTGATGCCGGTCAAAAGTTTTATTCTGGCGACGGAACCGCTAGGCGAGGAACAGGCCAGAAGCCTGATCCGCGACAATGATTCGGTCACCGATTCCAATAACATCTGCAACTATATCCGGCTATCCGCCGATAATCGCATGCTGTTCGGCGGCCGCGCCAACTATACGGGCATGGAACCGAAAGACCTGTTCCCCTATATGCGCCCGCGCATGCTGCGGATTTTTCCGCAACTGGCCGATGCCCGGCTTGATTACTGCTGGGGCGGCACGCTGGCGATTACGCTGGATCGCATGCCGCATGTCGGCAAGGTTGGCGACAACCTGTTTTTTGCGCACGGGTATTCCGGCCACGGCGTAGCGCTGTCAGGCATGGCTGGCAAGCTGATTGCCGATGCGGTGCAGGGAACGGCGGAGAAATTCGATGTCATGGCACGCATCAAACACCAGCCGTTTCCGGGCGGCCCGATCCGCATGCCGATGCTGGCTATTGGCATGCTGTACTATAAACTGAAAGACATGATGAGTTGACGGGCCGATGATATGACGATTAATGAAGGTGCCGATTTTCTGAAAGACAATCCCGGTCTGCGGGCGATTGATGCGATCCTGCCGGATATCAATGGTGTTATTCGCGGCAAGCGGATTGCGCCTGAAATGCTGAAAAAGATTTACGACAACGGTTTTCAGATCCCGGCTTCAACCGCCATGCTGGATGTTACCGGCGATGACATGGACCCTTCCGGGGTCAGCCTGGCGAAGGGTGATCCGGATGTTACGGCGCGGCCTGTTCCGGGCACACTTGCGCCTGTGCCATGGGCCGTCAATTCAACAGCCCAGGTTCTGGTCAGCCTGTTTGAAGATGACGGCAGTCCCCACCGGTTCGATCCGCGTCATGTTCTGGCCCGGGTGATATCACGTTTCGAAGACCTTGGTCTGAAACCCGTGGTCGCGCTTGAGCAGGAATTTTACCTGCTTGACCCGGAAGGTGGCCGCACCGGCTCCCCGCAGCCACCGATCATCCCGACGACCGGGCGCCGGGCGTCGGGAATGCAGGTCCTGAGCATCAGTGATCTCGACGGGTTCGCCGATCTGCTTGACCAGATCAGTGCTGCCTGCACCGCCCAGAACATTCCCGTCGGTCCGATCAGTTCGGAATACGCAACCGGTCAATACGAGATCAATCTGGTTCACACGGACAACCTGTTATCGGCAGCAGATCAGGCGACGCTGTTGCCGCGCATCGTCAAAGGTATCGCCGCGACGCACGGGCTGGACGCGACGTTCATGGCAAAACCCTATATGAACCAGTCCGGCAGCGGCATGCACATTCATGCCAGTGTCTACGATGAGTCAGGCAACAATATCTTCTCCAACGGTGACGACGCGGGCAGCCCGTCGCTTCATCATGCGATTGGCGGACTGCTTGCGACGATGCCGGAATCGATGGCGATCCTTGCGCCCAACGTCAATTCGTATCGCCGGTTCAAACCCGATACGTACGTGCCGATCAACCGCACCTGGGGCGTCAACAATCGCTCGGTTGCCATTCGAATTCCCGGCGGAGACGACGCCAACCGGCGGCTCGAGCACCGAATTGCCGGAGCGGACGCCAACCCGTATCTGGCGCTGGCGGCGATGCTGGCCGGCATTCATCACGGCCTGACGAACAGAATTGCACCGCCGGAAATGACGACGGGGAATGCCTGCCTTGACTCCGATCCCGGCCTGCCGATCCAGTGGGGTCCGGCGCTGCTCGAACTTGAGAACGGGAAAATCCTGCCTGACTATCTCGGTCAGGACTATTGCAAGGCCTATGTATCGTGCAAGCGAACGGAGATGGAGACGTTTTTCTCGACCCCGTCGCTGAAGGAATATGAATGGTATCTGCGGCCCGATTGCTGAGGCATGATGTGAGCCGTGACCCCAGATATGACATTTTGTTCGAGCCCGTAAAAATCGGGCCGGTCACTGCGCGCAACCGGTTCTATCAGGTCCCGCACTGCAACGGCATGGGTCACCTTCATCCCTCAAGTACCGCCGCCATGCGGGCCATGAAAGCCGAAGGCGGCTGGGCCGTCATCTGTACCGAAGAATGTGAAATTCATCCGACGACGGATGTTTCGCCGTTTGTTGAGGAACGCCTGTGGGATGACAGTGACATCCCGCATCTGGCGCGCATGACCGATGCCGTTCATGCCCACGGTGCGCTGGCCGGGATCGAACTTGTTTTTCAGGGCCACGAGACGGCAAACCGTTATAGCCGTGATGTGCCGATGGCCGTCTCCAACCTTGTTGGCAGCGCCTATGATCCGGTTCAGGCCTATGCCATGAGCAAGCGTGATATTGCCGATTTCCGGCGCTGGCATCGTGATGCTGCGATCCGCGCAAAACAGGCCGGGTTCGATCTGGTCTATGTTTATGCAGGCCACAACTTGTCCCTGCCGATGCATTTTCTGTCCCGGCGATTTAATGATCGCAGCGATGAATATGGTGGCAGTCTGGAAAACCGGGTGCGATTGCTGAAGGAACTGATCATCGACACCAAGGAAGCGGTTGGCGACACCTGCGCCGTGCCTGTCCGGTTATCGGTTGATGAAATCATCGGCCCGGACGGCATCGTATCGGCAGAAGAAGGTCAGGATATTATCGGTATGCTCGCTGAGCTTCCCGACCTCTGGGACGTTAATGTCAGCGACTGGAGCAATGATTCCGTGACCTCACGGTTCGGCGAAGAAGGATCGCAGGAAGACTACATCGTCTTCGTCAAGACCCTGACCAGCAAACCGGTCGTCGGGGTTGGACGCTTTACATCGCCCGACGCGATGGTGTCGCAAATCAAACGCGGCGTGCTCGACATGATCGGTGCGGCGCGCCCATCGATCGCCGACCCGTTCCTGCCGAAAAAAATTGAAGAAGGACGGCTTGAAGATATCCGCGAATGCATCGGCTGCAATATCTGTGTAACCGGCGATTTCACCAAAACCCCGATCCGCTGCACCCAGAACCCGACCATGGGTGAAGAATGGCGGAAGGACTGGCATCCGGAAAAAATCGCTCCCCGGAAATCGGACGCCCGGATTCTGGTTGTTGGTGCCGGTCCGGCCGGGCTGGAATGCACACGAGCGCTTGGCAACCGGGGATATGACGTTGCACTCGCCGAAGCCTCGACAGAACTTGGCGGGCGGGTCGTTCATGAATCCCGGCTTCCCGGGTTGTCCGCCTGGAGCCGGGTCCGTGATTACCGGGTCGGGCAGATTCAGCCGATGACAAACGTCGAGGTCTATCTGGACAGTCAGTTGCATGCCGATGATGTGCGGGAATTTGGCGCGGATCACGTTATAATCGCCACCGGATCACATTGGCGACGGGACGGTATCGGGCGGGCCAACTTCAAACCTGTTCCAGGATCCGATGGTGACCACGTCTACACACCTGATGATATTATTTCGGGCGCTGATATCGTCGGGCCGGCGATTGTTTTCGATGACGATCACTATTATATGGGCGGGATCATCGCCGAACTTCTGCGCTCGAAAGGCCACGATGTTACGCTGGTCACTCCTGCCGCAGATGCCTCAACGTGGACCCATAACACACTTGAACAACACCGCATTCAGAAACGCCTGCTTGAATCCGGTATTGGAATCATTCCTCTTCATAATCTGGCGGCGATACATGCCGACTCCGTCGAGCTGTCGTGCAATTATAGCAACCGTGTGACCAAGCGCCCGGCAGCATCAATCATCATGACCACCATGCGCCTGCCCAACGATGCACTGTATAGAGACTTGACCAACGACAAGAGAACCCTCGCAGACAGCGGCATTAAATCAGTCACCCGGATTGGTGATGCACTGGCCCCGGCGAGCATTGCCGCTTCGGTATATTCGGGGCATCGCTACGCCCGCGAACTGGACGAACCGGTTGACCGCGACGCGCCGTTTAAACGTGAGCTTTCAACGCTCGGATCATTCTAGAGGAGCACGATTATGGGAGATCATCCGACATTCGCAGGCCCCCGGACATTTCTTCAGATGCCGGCAACCCTGCCGGATGGCTCACCGCCGGAGGTGACCGTTGTCGGCATTCCGTTCGATCTCGGCACCACCAATCGGGCGGGTGCGCGCTTTGGTCCGTCGGCCATTCGTGATGCCAGCCTGATGCTGGTCGATGGCGATCATCCAGAAATGGGAATCGATCCAAGCCGTGCGCTGAAAGCCGTCGATGCGGGCGACTTGAGCATCGTGAATGGCTATCTTGAAGAGACTCTGGACCTGATCGAGAAACAGGTCGAGGGCATCGACAATCATCTGGTGACCATGGGGGGAGACCATACGGTGACGCTTCCCATTCTCCGGGCGCAGGCCAAACGCCACGGCAAGGGCATCAGTCTGGTTCACTTCGATGCCCATGTAGATACCTGGAAAGACAACTTTGGTGCCCCGATTGGTCACGGCACACCTTTTCATTACGCCAGTGACGAAGGGCTGATTGATCCGAAGCGCAGTGTGCAGATTGGTATCCGTTCACCAACCGACAGGGACATCATGTCTTACACCACTGATGAATTGGGTTTTACCGTCATCTCTGCTGAACAGGTCCATCTGGACGGTGTGATGAAAGTAATCGAGACCATTCAGGAAACGGTTGGTGACAATATCGCCTACCTGACATTTGATATCGACGGCATCGATCCCAGCCAAGCCCCGGGGACCGGCACACCTGAAGTTGGCGGACTGTTCACCTGGCAGGCACTGGCGATCCTGAAGCGTCTTGGTGGGATCAACTGGATCGGCATGGATATGGTCGAGGTTGCGCCCGCCTATGATCATGCCCAAATCACCGCTTTTGCTGCGGCGACTTTCATGTGGACCTACATGTGCCTGCTGGCGCAGAAAAACGGAGAAGCCGGATGACATCGGATATCGGTGAACGCCTTCAGGCGGTTCGTAAAATCTATGGCCTGTCCCAGCGCAAACTGGCGACCCGTGCAGGCGTGACCAATTCGACTATTTCCCTGATCGAACAGGACAGGGTCAGCCCGTCTGTCGATTCCCTGAAAAAGGTGCTCGATGGTTTTCCGATGAGCATGATCGACTTTTTCACCATGGACCTGTCGCCAAAGGAAGCCCAGTTTTTTGGACGTGATGAACTGGTTGAGCTTTCGGAAAGCGGTGTGTCGCTGCTGCTGGTCGGTGCCACGCGCAAGGACCGGAAACTTCGCATGCTTCACGAAAAATATCCGCCCGGCGGACATTCGGGCGAAGACATGATCGCCCACGAAGGCGAGGAAGCCGGCATCATCATCAAGGGCGAGATTGAATTGACCGTCGGTAATGAGGTCCGTGTCCTGACCGAAGGAGAAGCCTATTACATCGATACACAGACCCCTCATCGGTTTCGCAACAACAGCAAAAAAGAGTGTGAGATTATCAGCTCCGCAACACCACCGAATTTCTGACAGAGCGTACGATCCGGTCAGGTCGTCGCCAGATGTTGATCCAGCATCTTCTGGCGGGTCTGGCGTTTGTGCAGGACTGAAGCAACAACCACACCGCAGGCAACGATACCAATCAGGATCGTCGATACAGCGTTAATCTCCGGGGTTACGCCGAGACGCATCTGACTGTAGATTTTCATCGGTAACGTCGTCGCGCCCGGACCGGAGGTAAAGCTGGCAATGACCAGATCGTCCAGCGACAGGGTAAAGGACAGCAGCCAGCCCGACGCCACTGCAGGCATGATAATCGGTAAGGTAATCAGAAAGAAAGTCTTCGCCGGCGGGCAACCAAGATCCATGGCCGCCTCTTCGATCGAACGATCAAACGAGCCCAGGCGCGATTGCAGAACCACTGCCACATAACACATTGAGAACGTTGTATGCGCCATGGTGATGGTCACAAACCCACGATCAAGGGAGATCGCGACAAACATCAACAATAGCGACAGCCCGGTGATTACTTCAGGCATGACCAGCGGTGCGTAAATCATACCGTTGAACAATGTCCGTCCGCGAAACTGGCCGTAGCGAGACATGGCAAATCCGGCCATGGTGCCGAAGACGGTCGCCAGCGTTGACGACACAAAAGCGACTTTCAGGGTCATCATGGCGGCCCGCATGATGCCTTCGTTCTCCAGAAGTTTGCCGTACCATTTGACCGAAAAACCCGACCACACGGTTACCAGTCGTGACTCATTGAAGCTATAGATGATCAACAACAGAATTGGCAGGTAGAGAAAACTGAACCCCAGAATTAACGACAAATGATTGAACAGGGACATTTTACTGCGCATGATCGCTCTACCCCTGCTCTTCCGACTGGCGGACCTGGAAGCGCTGGAACATGACAATCGGAACGACCAGCAACAATAGCAGAATGACTGCGACGGCTGACGCCAGAGGCCAGTTTCGATTGTTGAAAAATTCCGCCCAAAGGGTCTTGCCGATCATCAGCGTCGAAGACCCGCCCAGCAGATCCGGAATAACAAACTCCCCCATGGCCGGAATAAAAACCAGAAAGCAACCGGCTGTCACCGCTGGCAGGGAAAGCGGGAAGGTAATTTTCCAGAATGCCTTCAGCGGATGACATCCAAGATCAGCCGCCGCTTCCAGCAATGAGTGATCCATTTTTTCCAGACTGGCATAAAGCGGCAGCACCATGAAGGGAAGGTACGAATAAACAATACCGATATAGACGGCGATATCTGTATGCAAGAGATTCAGTGGTTCATCGACAACGCCAAGCCAGAGCAGGAAGTGATTGAGAAACCCTTCGCCCTTGAGGATACCGATCCATGCATAAACCCGGATCAGGAATGACGTCCAGAACGGCAGGATGATCATCATAACCAGCATTAGTTGCCTGTCTTTTGGGGCACGCGCCATGCCATAAGCAATCGGATACCCGACCAGAAAGGTCAAAAACGTCGATAGCGTCGCGATTTGCAGACTGCTGACATATGACTTCCAGTACAAGGCATCTTCAAAAAGTTGTTTGTAAGTTTGCAGCTTGAAATTGATTGTCAGTTGAACACCTTCCAGGTATTCAAAAAACGGCGCATAAGGTGGAATGGCAATCCGGGTTTCGGAAAAACTGATTTTAAAAACGATCAGAAACGGTGCCAGAAAAAACAGCAGCAGCCAGAGATAAGGTACGACGATCACTGCTGTCTTGCTGTCAAACCCGATACGTTGCAAGAGCGAAAGGGTAACGCGGCGGAGCGCAGAAAAATGTACTGTATCGTGCCCCTGTCTTTCGGTTACGCCATCTGAGCCCATATCCAGACCTAACTCAGCAAGACAACTGTGGCATCGGGTGACCAGGAAACAAACACCCTGTCTTCCCAAGTGATCGTCTGGTCCGTTTCGCGTTGCCTGTTAGTCTGCGCAACGGTCAACATGGTGCCGCTTTCCAGTTTGACATGATAGATCGACAACTTACCCAGATATCCGATATCCCAGACCTGACCTTCCAAACAGTTCATGTCTGCTTCCTCGGGTCGAACCATACTAAT
>JAJFIJ010000002.1 GCA_021775105.1 Rhodospirillales bacterium
GAAGACCGTCAATTCCAGATGGACGCTCAGGGCGTTGCCGAGCAGGTTGTCGCCCGTCTGGAATCGACTATATCGACTCGTCTGGCCTTGGGCGGGCTGATTGAGCACAAACTCCGAACCGGCGAGATTATCGATGAAAGGGATTTTTCCCGGTTCACGTCATCAATTCATAAATTGTTTCCGGACTTTCAGGCCATCAGCTGGGTTAACGAGAAAGGTGTGATCCGGTGGGTGACGCCACTGGAGGGAAATGAAGCCGCCGTCAACCTTGATCTTCGAAAGCTCAAATTGCCAGGTGAAGCCCTGGCCAGAGCCGAACAACTGGGTAAAACCCAACTGACGCCGCCAATCGAACTTGCCCAGGGCGGTCGGGGATTTGTCGCCTATATCCCAATAGGGACCAATATTGAGAAACGTGGATTTCTCAATATTGTCTTTCGCATTGAACCATTGGTGGAACCCCTTTTTGCATTCAATGCCGATCACCGGTTTCATATAAGCGTTTGGGACGATGACCGGCCAATCGTCAGCGACGCGCACGGACCGATTGCAGGACCCCACCATGTAGAGCGAAAATTTTCTGTTGGCGGTCGAACGTGGACGGTTGCATTGTCATTGTCCAAAGACGATATCTCGGCAAGGGCAACAACTTTGGACGAGGTCTTGCTGATCGCCGGCCTCGCCCTTTCCCTTGCCGTCGGATTGCTGATCCGAACAGCGGGCCTCCGCCAGACCGCTCAGGATGACAGCGAAGCGGCGCTCAAGGATTTTGCCGAAATCGCCTCGGACTGGTTTTGGGAGATGGACGAGCATCTCCGGTTTTCAAAATTTTCAGGTCACATCCTGAATGTCTTCGGAGAAGGGGCCAAATATTACCTTGGTAAAACGCGGCGCGAAATTTCGTCAGACAGGTTGGACGATCCAAACTGGCAACGTCACCTGGCTGACCTGGATGCTCATCGCCCGATTGAGAATTTTGCCTACAACATCGACGTGCCGGGAAAGCAACCGTTACACATCATGATCAGTGGGCGACCCGTCTATGACGACAACGGGAAATTTGTCGGTTATCGGGGGACCGGCACCGACATTTCCAAACAACGAGAAGCCGAGCGCGCCCTGGTTCTTGCAAAGGAACAGGCCGAGAGCGCCAGTTTTGCAAAATCGGAATTTCTGGCTCATATGAGTCATGAACTAAGATCGCCGCTGAATTCCATCATCGGATTTTCCCAAATCTGGTCTGATCAAACGTTCGGGCCTGTCGGCAATGCCAAATATCTTGAGTACGCAAATGATATTAACAATGCCAGTACGCACTTGCTGGCCATCATTAGCGATATTCTGGATATCTCAAAAATCGAAGCCGGGGAAGCCGAGCTGGACCCAACGGAAATTGACCCGACGACCGTTGTTCAGGAATGCGTGGCGATGCTGGAAGCGACGGCATCTTCCAAACAGGTCAACGTAACGGCTGACAAAGTGGACGACGTACCCATAATTCTGGCCGACGAGCGGGCGCTAAAGCAGATTCTCATCAATATTTTATCGAACGCGATCAAGTTTACACCTTCCCAAGGATCCATCAGCATAACTTATGGACTCTCATCAGACGGGATGCTGGCGATCTCTATCACCGACACCGGAATTGGCATTGGCAAACGGGATCTGGATAAAGTACTCGAACCTTTTGGCCAGTCGAGAGCTGGCGCCCACATCAGTCATGAAGGCACAGGATTGGGACTGCCGTTAGCCAAGCGTCTGACTGAACTGCATGGCGGGACATTGAATATAGACAGTGAAGAAGGCAAAGGAACAACTGTCAAAATTGAATTTCCGGTTGCCGCAGAAAAGACCGGCAAGCCAGGCTGAATTGCCAATCAGGGTTGGCAGGTTTCACCCTTTGATCCAACCGCTTCTGAATTCGTTACCGGTGCCGACAAGATTTCCAGAAATGCCCGGAGGTCCGGTTTTTCTGGATCAGACAGATTAAGAGGCCGCAGGATTTCTTCTCCGTCAGGGGGCTCAATTTTGAAGTGCCCAGTCGACCAGCGTCTGGGCATTTTTATAGGCAATTTTATCAGCCAGATCGGCAGGCAAATCCTTAAGCCATTCGCGGGTCCAGTTCGCGTGTTCGATGACAGAATACCAGCGCTCAGGGGTATAGGTATCGGTGCCGATCATGAACCGGTCGGGGAAATCCGCAAACAGCTTCCGCCAGTTGTCATCTACCTTGCCACCATCGGCATGTTCACTTCTGAACGCCAGATCGGCGCGAAGGTTCGGGTAGGACTCCAGCATTTTCCGAACCAGCTTATACGGAGCAAACCCGGAATGCGCCCACAGCACACGGGCATCCGGGTTCTGGGAAAATATGTTTTCAACCGCCTTGGCGTCCGAGTGGGCGTGAAGGAAAATCCCGTACTGTTTGGCAAGCTGAACAACCCGCCGCATGACCGGTAAATTGGCGTCCTCGCCGAAGATATGGAACTCGCCAATACCGGCATAGGTGTTCTTCGCCAATCGTTCCTCGATCATATCAATGACCGTTTCGTCCTTGAACCAGCTACCCAGTTCTCCACGTCGGCGATAGGGCCGCAATACCGGAACAATCAAGTCAGGTGCTTCCCTGTAAAGCATCTGCGTGCCGTCATCACTGGAGCTGGAGACAAAGGCGCGTTTCAGGCCGGCATCGCGCAGCACCTTGACCGCCTCTTTCGGTGGCAGCATATCCCACGCATCATGGCTGTAATGAATATGGGTATCGATCACATACGGATCAGCCGCCCGTGCGCCGGTCGGCAGGAACAACACCACGCCCAATAACAGAAACCCGAATTTCATGACCTGCTCCCTCAATCGCTCACATAATCATAGGGCTATTTAAGTACGGCTTCAATTTTGACAAGCGGCAATGACCCGGGAATTCAACACGGGAGTAGTCAAATTGAAGTTCGGGAGATGATGGGGAACGGGAGTGTTGGGTTGCCGGGAGAAAAGTAAGATGGCCGTTTTCTCCGCAGGTTCGGACATGACTCCGTCGAGAATTTTTAGCCAAGAATAGACCTATAATTAACCCAGTTTGGTTCCGAATTTCCGCATCAGCACAAACTTGTTCCTGAAGGCTTAGCTATATACCTTTATATAAAGTCGGAGTGTCAGATGAAAATTGAATACCTTTATGATCATCCAGAAGTAATTACCGAACTGGCAAATTGGTTCGTATTACAATGGGAACCGTACTACGGAAACTCAGGGCCGGGGAATGCACGTACAGACCTGGAAGCGCGACTTAGTCGTGAAGCACTGCCTGTTGGTCTGGTGGCAATGGAAGACAAGAAAGTTCTTGCTACAGCCGCCCTTGGTCTTGACGTTACGACCAATCTTACACCATCAATAATTGGGCTATTGGTCGGGAAAGACCATCGGGGAAGGGGAATTGGAACCGCACTCTTGAAATCCTGCATAGACGTTGCGCACAAACTCGAGCACCGTCGTCTATATGTAAGCACGAGTGTGCTGGGAAGTTTGCTAGACCGGACGGGTTGGCAAAAGATGGGCGAAGCAAAATTTTTGAATAATGAGTTCGGTTCTGTTTTTATGTGTGATCTCTAATAGGGCAGAGTTTGTTAAGTAAGTTGGATATTAACACTGAAAATCATTTCCGTTCGGGGGCACGAATCGCCCAAATAACCATCAGAAAAATTCGACCGTTATGCGTACGACAACGGATATGGGATTGAGATCGCTCTCAAATTGTAAGTCAATCCACGAATTACACGATGCTCTGGGATTCAAATTTCAAAACTTGACTTTTTTCCTATTTTATGTTATTAATCCATTTCCGCACAATAGAGCGCTGCCCCTGTTGTCGGACTGCCCGCCCTGCGGTTTTTGGCGGGATTGCGTGATTGTGATTTTGAAGACCTGTTTACTGACCGGTGCGCTGTGCTGGCGGTGAAATGGAGATGTCCGGCGAACTCATAAAATTCCCTCCCCCCATCAAGGTGGGGAGGGAAAAATTTGGTGATCTGGATGCCCTCACAAAAACACAACATTTACCCCCACATTGTTAGGGCTGAAGTGGGGAATGTGGGGGTTTTTGCATACCATATTATTTCCAAAATTTTGAGAATGGCAGAATTCCGGAAATTATTTTGTCGGAACCGTTGCGTGGTGTGAAAATGTGGGGGTTTATGGGGGTAAATGGGGGTTTTAACCAATTGCTGTGTCTCAGGAAGAAGATTTACCACTGAGAACACCGTCGCTCAGTGGTTAAAAATCGTTTCAGTCGGCCTCTGACAGAGGGGTGAAACCGGATGCCGTTCGGTTTTTATGAAACTTTATGGGGATTCATGGGTATTGATCGGGATTTTTGGGCATCTGGCGGGGAAAACGGGCCGGAAAATTCCCATAAATGCACATGACTCCTCCTCAACAGGCCACCGAATACCCATGATTTCCGACGAGGGCTTTGCGGCAAGTTCAATGCTCTAGTTTTTGGCGTAATCAAAGCGGAAGGCCTTGTTGCCGGGGATCAGAAAACCGGTCGACGGAGACGGGAAGTGGGCCGTCATGACCCGCGTTTTCGTTTCGCAATACCGGTCCAGAATGCGTTTGCGGGTGGCCCGTGCGGCGTCGATGTCATCGTCGGCGATTGAATGCCAGTCCGGCTCTTCACATTGCACCGGACTGTGCATGATGTCGCCGATCATCACCGCATGTTGTCCCTGTGAGGCAAGATGAATGACGACGTGCCCTGCCGTGTGGCCGAAAGTCGGCTCCAGCCAGACATGGTCATCAATGGCGTGATCATCGTCGACGATAATACCGAGGCCTGCTTCCATGACGGGCACGACATTTTCTTCAAAGCTCACGCCGCCCCGGTTTTCGGCGCGGGTGTATTCCTGCCGTGCGAAAAGGTACCTGGCGTTGGCGAACGTCGGCATCCACTGACCATCAATAAGGCGTGTATTCCAGCCGCTGTGATCAAAATGCAGATGCGTGCACAAGACATAATCGATGTCTTCAGGGCGCATCCCTGCGGCGGCCAGGTTGTTCATCCAGGCCATACTTTGCAGATTGTGCCACGGTTTGAAAAAGTCGGTGGATTTATGATTGCCGACACAGGCATCAATGAGGATACGATGATGCGGCGTGCGGACAAGGTAACTTTGAACCGGCAGAATCATCTTGCCCGTTTTCGGACAAAGCGCGCCCGGTTCCAGCCAGTGCCGGTAGGGTCGCAACGCCTGTTCGGTGGCATCGGGGAACATTCTGTTGATGTGCAGAAACGTCCCTTCAGACTCGATGATACGGGCGACGTCGATCTCGCCGATCCTGAAAGTTTCCATAGCGCTCCCCGTCATTGGTTACCAATAAACCGGGAGAACAGCTCCCGGTCCACCGTTTTCCCGCATATCTGAATTGCCCCTTCAGCGGCGGAACCGGTTTTGTTTGCATTAATAATAATTTGCTTTAACAAAACGCTACTTCTTCCATCCCCCAGAAAACTGGAACCATCTCACGTGACCAAGCCAACGCTTGCAGCTTTCGCTGCACGTCTTTCCATTGCCGCGCGCAAGGGGGCTGTTGCCCGCCCGTTTACGCCGAACCGGATCAAGATCGAATTGCTGTCCGGCCTGACGGTCGCGCTGGCGCTGGTGCCCGAGGCCGTGGCCTTTTCTTTTGTCGCTGGTGTTCACCCGCTTGTCGGGCTTTACGCCGCCTTTATCGTTGGCCTGATAACAGCCGTCATTGGTGGGCGTCAGGGCATGATTTCCGGCGCAACCGGCGCGCTTGCTGTTGTCATGGTGTCATTGGTCGCCAGTCATGGCATCGAATATCTGTTTGCCACCGTCGTTTTGATGGGAGTCCTGCAAATTCTGGCTGGTATTTTCCATCTTGGAAAATTTATCCGCCTTGTCCCCCATCCGGTGATGCTGGGGTTCGTAAACGGGCTTGCGATTGTTATCTTCCTCGCCCAGCTCTCTCAGTTTCAGGTTCCGGGACCTGAAGGCATCAAGGTCTGGATGACGGGGTGGCCGCTGGTCACCATGCTGGGGCTGGTGGGGCTGACCATGACCCTTATCTGGATAACACCGAAAATCACGACCATCGTCCCGGCACCATTGGCAGGGA
>JAJFIJ010000011.1 GCA_021775105.1 Rhodospirillales bacterium
TTCACCAAACGAATACGTAAATCTTGTGAAATTGTCATGGATAAAGCTCCCTTGCGAATCAATATGCGAGGGAATCACAAATTGTCTTAATAAGGAATCAATCAATTCCATTTTGATTCATTTATTTTCGGAAGTGCTCTAAAACCCTGGCCGCTCAGGTTTTTACATCCGGTGCATCCCGCCCCGTATACTTTTGTATTTGAGCAATTTTTTCCGCTGCCCTGATGATGGGGGCCAATGCCACTTGCGGATCCTGCTGCAATAGCTCCGGGCTATCCTCATAACGCTCCAGATAGACACGCAATGTGGCGCCAACCGTCCCGGTTCCAGACAGGCGAAAAACAATACGCGCGCCCCCCTCAAACATAATCCGAACTCCCTGATTGGGAGATACAGACTGATCGACCGGATCCGAGTAACTAAAATCATCCGCAGCCTGAATAACCAACCCTTCAATCTTTGTACCTGGCAGACTATCGAGCGAGCCAGAAAGAGCCGAGATCATTTCCTTAGCACGGGCGGCGTCTACACCTTCATAATCATGGCGCGAATAAAAATTACGCCCGTATTCGGCCCAGTGTTCCTCCATGATTTGTGCAACGGGTTGTTTTCGGACGGCAAGGATATTGAGCCATAACAGAATGGCCCACAGACCATCCTTCTCTCGGACATGATCAGAACCCGTTCCAGCACTTTCCTCACCGCACAACGTCACTTTTCCCGCATCCAAAAGGTTGCCAAAAAATTTCCAGCCCGTTGGTGTTTCAAAAGCATCTATGCCCAGTTTTTCAGCGACTCGATCCGCAGCACGGCTTGTCGGCATCGAGCGGGCAACACCAGCCAACCCGCCTTTATAACCGGGGGCGAAATGAGCGTTTGCAACTAAGACCGCCAAACTGTCAGAAGGCGTTACATAGGTGCTTCGCCCCAGAATCATATTACGATCGCCATCGCCATCCATCGCCGCACCGAAATCGGGCGCATCATCCGCAAACATGATGCCCATCAATTCTTTCGCCCAAACCGGATTGGGGTCCGGATGCCCTTTGCCAAAGTCTGACAAAGGAACGGCATTCAGAACGGAACCCGTCGGCGCGCCCAAATCCTTCTCGAGAATAGCCTTCGCATAAGGGCCGGTGACCGCATGCATAGCATCCACGGTGATGGAAAAACCACTCGCCAGCAAGTCACGAATGGCATCAAAATCAAAAAGCGTTTCCATCAAAGAATGATAGTCACGGACAGGATCAACAACCTCGGCAATCATCTGGCCAAGTTGTTGGATTCCCAATTTTGATAAATCGAGATCTGGAGCTTCGACGATTTGATAGAAATTTATGGTTCTCGTTTCCTCCAATATTCGATCTGTCACACTTTCTGTCGCAGGCCCCCCATTAGCCATATTGTATTTCATGCCAAAATCTTCTTCGGGTCCTCCCGGGTTATGGCTGGCCGACAGAATGATGCCGCCATCTGCTTTGCGCTGGCGTATCAGATTTGACGCAGCTGGTGTTGAAAGCAACACGTCTTGACCGACAATAAGCCTGCTCAGGCCATTTGCAGCAGCCATTTTCAAAATGATCTGGGCCGCTTTATCATTAAAATACCGCCCATCTCCACCGAGCACCAAAATCTTACCCGTTAAACCTCCCACAGCCTTGAATGTCGCTTGCGTAAAGTTGTTCAGAAAGTGCGGTTGCATGAATTCGGCGGTCTTTTTTCGTAATCCCGATGTTCCCGGTTGCTGGCCTTCAATGGGTGTGGTTGGCACGACCATTATGTTTTCCATTATGCAGTTCCTTTTTTTGTTAATTGGGGCAGTCCAGAGATCGGTTCGCAGCTCGCATAAGATGGGAAATCATTTTCAACATCGGCAACCCGGCAATTTCTCCTGTCGGGTGCGGCAACCGTCGGCGCCAGTTCGGATGGTCAGAAATGGTTCCCGGTAGATTTGGTTGTTGGTCCAATGCAAGAACATCTTCTATTTGAACCGCCGCTAACAGAGAGGACGTATCTGCCAGAAACCCGTAGGCCGCCAAAATTAACTCCACTTTGTCATCAGGCGGTAACGCGTTGGATGAAGTTGATGGGTTAGAAAAACCCACAAGTTTCGCAAGTTGGTTTCGGTCATCAATACGTTGATCCAGGTCAACTGCTGCCTGATCCTCGGATATTTCCTGTAATTCAAGCCGCCATTTTATATCAACGCCCCCCCACCATCCCATAAGCGTTGGCAGATCATGTGTGGTAATCGAGGCCAATGCCAACCGGGTGTATTCGGATGCAGCGATAAAGGTTTTGTCCGTTTTCCAGTTTCGCTCAAAAAACGTTACACGGCACCCAAGGATACCGGATCGGGAAAGTTCATTGCGCAATCCATCTGGGACATTACCTAAATCCTCACCGACGATACTTGCATTGGCACGCTCTGCCTCAATCCGGGTGACAGCCAGCAGTTCGTCTCTTGGAAAAGTAACGTAAGCACCAGGTAACCCGTCTGGGATCCAGAAAGATCGTTCAAATCCCAAAATATGATCAATCCGCAACAATCCACAAAATTGTAACTGTGCACGGAGCGTCTGAACTAGGGGCTGGTACCGACGGGCAATCATTTCACGAGGATTAAAGGGTGCAAGCCTCCAGTTTTGCCCGCTGGCACTAAACGCATCAGGAGGAGATCCAATAGAAACACCTCTGGAAAAAGAGCGCTCGTCCGCCCAGGTTTCTGCACCGAATGGATGTGTTCCCACGGCGAGATCAAGGTACAGGCCATGAGCCAAACCCGCATCTAACCCTTGTTCTTGAGCTGCCTGCAACTGGCTCCTTGCGACCCATTGAAGCCAGCTGTGATAGCGGATCGAAACGTTATTTTCTATTGCAAACTGGCGCGTAGCGGGACTGTCTGGACGTTGGTATTCAAATGGCCAATCTGACCAGTACGGACCATGCACTTCTGAAAGAGACTGATGGATCGCAAAATCAGATAAACTTTTGGCTTCCTCAAAAACAAACTTCTCGAAATCCGGATCTGGCGGAGCTGACTGAAAGTCAGCGAAGGCGGCTTTTAACTGGTTTGTTTTCGTCGAAATCGTCGAGGCGTAATCAATAAATTCTTCGTTGCCATTTATGACCGGGAACTGATCGGGTATCTCGGCCCAATGAGGCAAAAGATGAACAGATATATACAGTGGGTTCAACCATTGTCGGCTGGATGGAGAATAGGGACTGAACATCAATGGGTCCGTTAGAAAACTTGCATGTACCGGGTTTACCCCCACAAACCCAATGCCCGCTGGCGCCATCATTGAAGCCAACATAGCCAAGTCCTGATAGTCACCAATTTCTTTTTCGGCTTCGCTGCGCAAACCATAAAGAGGCGCCATAAGGCCCCATCCGCGATGTGGAGCTGGCAGGGCCGCGGGGGCCGACAAAATCGTGCTTTCCTGCCCGACACAGATCAAGGTGTGAATTCCCATCGGCAGAGGTGGCATAATCAGGACCGCATTTTTGACGACCCCTTGAAATTGGTCCCCACTTTCTAAATCGAGATACCATTCTACATCATCAGATACCACAGCCGAAATTTGATGTTCGGTTCCAACATCGACGATCACGCTAAGTGGTAACAGCCGGTCCGCGGATTGGCGTTTAAAAGATGCCAGATGCTTTTCTACATCAACAAGCCCGGAGATTTTCAGACCAAGTGCATTCAACAAGGCTAGGCAGGTTTCTTCAGGTGCTTGTCTGGGTTGATTCGCCCCATCAAGATAATCCCAGACGATCCCGTGGGCCGCACACAGTTCGACCAGTGCCGGGTTCATAAAAAAATCTCTAGAGAATAAGCCTGCACTGAATTAGGGCTGACTTCCATCGTTCCGCGTTTGATTGCAGTTGACCTCAAGTTCGGATTGGCCGTGTCGATGATATGAACCCAGTGGCACCCGTCCGGACTGTCCGGTAAAACAATTTCTTGGCGTGCACTATTATTAAACACGACAAAAACCACATCATCCGAAACATCATGCGATGGACTATCGGACGCATTACGGAAAACAACGCACAAAGTTTTCCATTGGGGATCCGTCCAGTCATTGTCAGACGGATAGAAACCATCCGGCATACGCCAGGATAAATCTCGTTTTGTATCCTCATTGCGAAGGTTGCCGTGTAAGAAACGACCTTGCCGGAGAACAGGGTGCGCTTTGCGGACAGCAATCAGGTGCCGGACAAATTCGAGGAGGTCCAGATCCGCATTCTGCCAATCGACCCATCCCGTATCATTATCCTGACAATAAACGTTGTTATTGCCACCCTGAGAGTTTCCTATTTCATCGCCCGCTAAAAGCATTGGTGTCCCTTGGCTCAGCATCAAAGTCGCGAGCAGATTACGCTTTCGCAACTCCCGTGCGGCACGGATCTCAGGGTCTGATGTTACACCTTCCGCTCCCATGTTGTGCGTGTGGTTGCCACTATGCCCGTCGTTGTTTTCTTCGCCGTTGAGAAGGTTATGTTTCTCATTGTAAGACACCACATCGTGTAAGGTGAACCCGTCATGGGCCGTAATGAAATTAACGGATGCTGTTGACGCTCGACCTGAATGATCAAATTGCATGGCTGAACCGGCCAAACGTTTTGCAAGTTCAGAGGTTCTCAATTGATCCCCGCGCCAAAACTGACGTACTCCATCCCGATATCGGTCATTCCATTCCAGAAATGGTGGTGGATATGCCCCCAGTTGATATCCGCCAGGGCCAAGATCCCAGGGCTCAGCAATCAGTTTAACAGTCGATAGAATCGGGTCTTGCCGGATCGATTTGAAAAACCCCGAATTTCGATCAAACCCATGATCCGTTCTTCCAAGCACTGAAGCCAAATCGAAACGGAACCCATCCACCCCCATTACGTCGACCCAATAGCGTAAAGAATCCAGAACCATTCGCAGGACCATAGGGTGTTCCAGGTTAAGCGTGTTCCCGGTACCGGTATAATTCTGGTAATATCGTGGGTTGTCCGGCTGCAGTTTGTAATAAGACAAATTATCCAGACCCCGAAAGCTCAATGTCGGGCCCAGTTCATTGCCTTCTGCCGTATGATTGTAAACCACATCAATCAACACCTCGATGCCCGCTTCGTGAAAGCGCCGAACCATAGTTTGAAAATCTGATACCCCCCCTTCAGAGAGGTATCGGGGTTCAGGACAGAAGAAACCAATGGTCTGATACCCCC
Organism: Rhodospirillales bacterium; assembly: GCA_021775105.1. Taxonomy (GTDB): domain Bacteria; phylum Pseudomonadota; class Alphaproteobacteria; order Rhodospirillales; family Casp-alpha2; genus JAJFIJ01. The sequence continues at coordinate 5,227 of JAJFIJ010000011.1, forward strand.
AGTAATTGCACAGTTCCTGCTTGACCAAAAACTGATCATCGACAAATGCCTGTGACGGCAGCAATTCAATTGCCGAAATGCCCAGCTTCGTCAGGTGGTCGAGCATCGGGGCCGAACACAGATCAAGGAAATAGCCGCCTTCAGATATTATATCATCTCGTCCAACCGTTAGCCCCTTGGTATGGGCCTCATAAATGATGGTATCCCTTAAATCCGTATTGGGTCGCTGCCATCCTACCATATCGGCAACTGCCTGGACGACGGATTTTGGCATAGCCGCGGCACTGTCCTGATCATCGAAAGATAAATCGTGGCGACTTGATCCAACTTGATAGCCCATAACAGGGCCGGACCATTGAACTGCGCCGTGTATCTTTTTAGCATAGGGGTCAAGAAGAAGTTTGTTCGCGTTAAATCGATGACCGGCTTCAGGCGCATAAGGTCCGTGGGCGCGATATCCATAAAAAGCGTCAGGTTTCAATCCCGGCACATAGCCATGCCAGAGATCGCCGTCGCGTTCCGGCAATGCCAATCGCTGGATTTCCTGCGTACCATCTTCCGAAAACAAACAAAGTTCTATTTTATCCGCATGCGCAGAAAAAACTGAAAAGTTGACACCATTCAGGTCGCAGGTTGCCCCTACGGGACTAGCTGACCCGCGGGTAATTTCATAAATTTGTGCCGCCATATTTTCCAATTAAATTAGTTTATCAGGCTTTGGTATAGTGCTGAGTATGATTTTGCGGATTGTTCCCAACCCAAAGGTTGGGCCATTGCTCTTTTCTGTAATTGGCCCCAAAGGGCCTGATTTTCGAATAAATCACATATTCTTCGAATGCCCTGCTCTAGAGAATCCGACCTGCTCGGTGCGACCTGAACGCCCGTCGCGACACCGGCTTTAACAGCTGCATCGTTCGCATCGATGACGGTGTCAGCCAACCCACCTGTGCGCGAGACCAGTGGCAAGGTTCCATACCGCAGGGCATAAAGTTGCGTTAGCCCACACGGCTCAAATCGGGACGGCACCATCATCACGTCAGCACCCGCATAGATGCGATGTGATTGCGCCTCGTCATACCCAATATTTACGGCAACTTGACCCGGGTATTCTTTGGCCGCTTTTACGAACGCCTTCTCCATCTCAACGTCTCCTGAGCCCAATACAATCAACCGACCACCTCGGGCAAGAAGTGCGGGCAGCGTTTCCAGCACCAAATCAAGACCCTTTTGATGCGTTAGACGACTGATAATGGCGAACAGGGGCCCTGCACCTTTATTCAAACCAAATTCTTTTTCCAGCGCTTTGGTATTTTTTACCTTTGCGGATATATTTCGCGGGCTATAGGTGTGCTCAATACTGGCATCCGTTCTGGGGTTCCAGGCTTTCAGATCAACACCGTTGAGTATGCCGTGTAACCGGTCACGCTTATATTCAATGACGCCTTCAAGGCCCATTCCGAACTCCGGCTCCAGCAATTCTTGCGCGTATGTAGGACTAACGGTTGTAATTGCGTCAGCCGTCATCAGTCCCGCCTTCAAGGTGCTGATTTTACCCCAGTATTCAAAACCGTCCTGAACAAACTGTTTACGAGGCAACTTTAGGGTTCTTAACATCGATGCGGGAGCCACCCCCTGAAAAGCGATGTTGTGGATGGTTACAAGACTGGCAACATCCCGGGATCCGCCATAAGCAAGATAAGCGGGAGCCAATCCAGCCTGCCAATCATGTGCATGCAAAACATTTGGCCGCCACCCATCGGATAGACCCTTTTTGGATATTTCTGCGGCAACCCAGGAAAGCGCCGCAAATCGTTGCGGATTATCGGGCCAGTCCTTGCCTTGAGGGTTCATATATATGGATCCTGCCCGGTCATATAAATGAGTGGCCTGCAACAAAAGAAAATCAAGTGCCCCGTCACTTTTTGCAGTTTTGCCTGCAAAAACCTGCGCCGGCCCTCCAAAAAGGTTTTTTGCTGACCACACAACCTTCGGACTTTTCAGGCGATCAACCAGCCCCGGATATGCTGGCAGAATAGTTCTCAATAACCACCCTTCTTTTGCAAGTCCTCCCGGCAACGCGCCTACTACATCGGCCAGACCGCCCGTTTTCACAAGTGGAGTACATTCAGATGCGACGGAGAGAACGGCGCCTCTTTTTTTAACTGTAACCGAGTTCGCCATGACTATTTTTTAGCTTCCCATTTATCGATCATATCCTGTGTTATCAGGCAAACCCCCTTTTCTGTTCTACGAAACCATTTTGCATCTTCAACCGGGTCTTCCCCAACAATCAATCGACTGGGAATAACAACACCGCGTTCAATGACCACATTAGATAATCGAGCACTTCTGTTGATCGTTACGTAGGGCATGGCAACCACATGGTCTAACGCAGAATACGAATGTGAATGCACGCCCGTGAAAAGCAGGGAGTTGGAAACAGAGGCCCCTGACAATATGCATCCGCCTGATACCAGGGAGCTTATGGCAGAACCACGTCGGTCGCCATCATCATGTATAAACTTGGCCGGAGGAACAATTTCGGAATAAGTCCAGATCGGCCAATCTGTATCGTAGAGGTCCAGCTCCGGTTCGAAATCCGTTAAATCCAGATTGGCTTTCCAAAAAGCATCCAATGTCCCTACGTCGCGCCAATAAGGTTTGGCTTCTTTATCGCTGGAAACGCAGGAATCGGAAAAACGATGCGCAACGGCTTTACCATTTTTGACGATATGGGGAATGAGGTCTGAACCGAAGTCATGGGTGGATTTTTCACTTTCTGCATCTTCCAAAAGCAATTCGCGCAAAAACGGCCACGAGAAAATATAAATACCCATACTGGCAAGCGTCACAGTGGGATCGTCGGGTGTACCTGGTGGGTCGGCTGGTTTTTCCATGAACGTTTTGATAACACTATCCGCATCAACATCCATGACACCGAATGCTGAGGCATCTTCGCGGGGGACTGTCAGGCACCCGACGGTGACATCCGCCTTTTGATTGACGTGCTGACGCAACATCAATTCATAGTCCATTTTGTAAATATGATCGCCAGCCAGAATGACGATGTGATCCACATCGTAACTATCGATGATATCAATGTTTTGCGTTACAGCGTCAGCAGTTCCGAGATACCATTTATTTTCTGCGACCCGCTGAGACGCTGGCAAAATATCCAGATATTCATTTCGTTCAGACCGAAAGAAGTTCCAGCCTCGCTGCAAATGCCGGATCAGGCTATGCGCTTTATATTGTGTGGCAACAGCCATTTTTCGAATGCCGGAGTTCAATGCGTTGGACAAAGCAAAATCAATAATTCGGCTTTTGCCGCCAAAATAGACAGCGGGTTTCGCGCGTTTTTCCGTTAACTCCATAAGTCGGCTACCACGTCCGCCAGCCAAAACAAAAGCCATGGACCTGCTTGCCAAACGAAAGCTTGATCGTCTCTCCTGCATTACACGCTCCCTTTCCTTATTGCTCAAACTTAAACACCAAAGTAGACAGAGGTGGCAATGTAAGTGCTGCCGATTGAGGACACTCATGCCATTGTTGATCCTCTGTCAAAATGATTTCGGCCTGGTCTCGACCACTGCCGCCATACACCCGCGCATCAGAATTCAACACCAGTTGCCATCGGCCAGATTTGGGGAACCCAATTCGCCAGTTTTGGCGCTCAACCGGTGCGAAATTACAAATGGTTACAACTGGGGGATCATCCGGGAGGCCAAACCGGGCAAAAGCGAAGACGGATTCATCTTCAGAATAAAGATCCAGCCATTGAAAGCCCGATGCCTCACTGTCCTTCACATGCAGTGCTGCGGTATCTCGGTAAAGGCCATTCAGATCGCGGACCAACGACTGCACACCGCGATGTAAATCGTAATCCAGCAGATGCCAGTCCAGGCTAACATCGTGGTTCCATTCCGCGCTTTGCGCAAACTCGCATCCCATAAACAGGAGTTTCTTGCCCGGGTGGGTCCACATGAACCCATAATAGGTGCGCAAATTCGAAAATTTCTCCCATTCATTGCCAGGCATTTTCGATAGCATTGACCCTTTACCATGGACAACTTCATCATGACTAATCGGTAAAATAAAATTTTCAGAAAAGGCATACTGAATGCCAAATGTCATCTTATAGTGATGATATTTACGGTGGATGGGGTCTTGTTGGATGTAGTCTAGCGTGTCGTTCATCCAACCCATATTCCACTTAAAACCAAACCCAAGACCGCCGTGGTCCGTCGGTTTCGTAACATCGGGGAAGGACGTGGATTCTTCAGCCGCCGTCATGATGCCTTGGCATTCCGCATAAACCACTTCATTCATGCGCTTTAGCAGGTCTATGGCTTCCAGATTTTCCCGACCGCCATGTTTATTCGGCACCCATTCGCCTTCTTTGCGGGAGTAATCGCGGTACAGCATGGACGCCACAGCATCGACACGAAGACCGTCCACATGGTGCTCGCGCAACCAATACAAAGCATTAGCGATCAAAAAATTGGCAACCTCCGAACGCCCATAGTTGTAAATCAAAGTGTTCCAGTCCTGGTGGAACCCTTCACGGGGATCTTTGTGTTCATACAAAGCAGACCCGTTGAATGAAGCCAGCCCATGTGCGTCAGTCGGGAAGTGACCGGGAACCCAATCTATAAGTACCCCCAAACCTCGTGCATGTGCCGTATCGACCAAGGCCCTGAATTCATCGAGTGGACCAAAGCGGATGGTAGGCGCGTACATGCCGACGGGCTGATACCCCCACGAACCATCAAACGGAAATTCGCTAACCGGCATCAACTCAATATGAGTGAACCCCATATCAAGTACATAATCGACCAACTGTTGAGCTGCTTCCAGGTATGAAATTCTGCGATCACCGTTCTGGGGAACTCGCCGCCAACTGCCCAGATGCACTTCATAAATCGATATGGCCGCGGAATTTTTTTGGGCATCACCCCGACGGTTCATCCAGGCATCATCCGCCCACCCGAATTTCATTAAGTCGCGGACCACAGAACCCGTTTGCGGTGGATGTTCGGCACCGAACCCAACCGGGTCCGCTTTTAACGGCAGTTGATTTCCGTGTTCATCAATGATTTGATATTTATAGACAGCACCTTCCCCAACGTCCGGCAGGAAGATTTCCCAAACACCTGATCGGCCACGGCACCGCATTGGGTGACGGCGGCCATCCCAATGATTAAAATCACCAACCACGGAAACGCGCATGACGTTCGGTGCCCATACAGAAAAATGAGTGCCGTTGGTTCTTTCATGGACGCTCACATGAGCGCCAAGTGCCTGCCAAAGCTGACGGTGAGAGCCTTCCGAAATTAAATGCAGATCAAGCTCGCCCAAGACCGGGCCATACCGATAGGCATCTTCATGCGTCCACTGGGTTTCCCCCGCCTCTCCCCTTAATCGATAATTGGCTTTGCGCGCCAGTTTCCCTACGAATACACCCGGCGCATCAGGAACAGGCAGCATTTCGGTTACTGTGCGTTTCCCCGTAAGGACGGCCATTCTCTCAGCACCAGGATCAAACGCACACACAACGTATCCCGCCTTCTTTTTATGGCCGCCCAGAATCGAGAACGGGTCGCTATGGGTGCCCGCAGCAATCGCTTGAGCTTCGGCAACGTCAATAAGGTCAGAAACGATTATCTGTTTTTTCGACGTGCCTGACTTGGCAGGCAACGCCTTCTTTCTGGCATCACTTGAAGTCCGGGCTTTTTTCACTGTGCGGGTTCCAAGTTCCAGATGTCTTTCATATAACTGCGAATGGTCCGGTCCGATGAGAACCAGCCCATTCGTGCCGTATTGGCAGCCGCCATGCGCGTCCAGATCTTCTGATCTTGAAACACTTGCTCCACTTCACGCTGCTTGGCGTAGTAGCTGTCAAAATCCGAGCAAACGAGGAAGTAGTCATTTTTTTCCATTAGCTCTACCAAACCTTTGAAACGCGTAGGCTCTCCGGGAGAGAATGTCCCCGAGCCGATCATTTCAAGAGCACCTGTTAATTCCGGGCTCGCCTCAATGACTTTCTTCGAATGATTGGGGTCTTGGCGACGCTGGTCGGCTTGCCCGGTCGTCATGCCAAACAGGAAAAAATTTTCCGCACCTACGCATTCGCGTATTTCAACGTTTGCCCCATCAAGGGTCCCGATCGTCAGCGCACCGTTCATCGCGAACTTCATGTTCCCCGTTCCGGACGCTTCTTTCCCGGCCGTTGAAATTTGTTCTGATAAATCAGTTGCGGGGATCAGTAATTCAGCCATCGATACATTGTAGTTCGCGGGATACACCACCGTCAGCCGCCCCTTCATAAGCAGATCGCTGTTTATGACTTTGGCGACATCATTGATCAGGTGAATAATTTCCTTGGCCACCACATATCCAGGGGCGGCTTTACCACCAAAGATTTTTACTCGTGGTGTCCAGTTGGCGTTGGGATTTTCGCGAATGGCATGCCACAACGCAATGGTTTCTAGGATATTCATAAACTGGCGTTTGTATTCATGTATCCGTTTGATCTGCACATCAAATATTGCCGACGGGTCAACAGATATGTCCCACTCTTGTTTTATCCAGTTCGCCAGATGGTCTTTGTTCTGTTGTTTAGCTTCTGCAAATTTTTCCAAATAAGACAGGTCCGTTAAATAAGGCTCCGTCTCCTCTAACCGCCCAAGATCATCGACCCAACCGTCACCAATTGTATCCGTTATCAACTGGCTTAAAGGTCGGTTGCAGGACCATAACCATCGGCGCGGCGTAACTCCATTGGTTTGATTGACGATGCGATCAGGATGCAGTGTGTGTAAGTTTTGAAATACGGTCTTTTTCATCAACCCCGTATGCAGGGCAGAAACTCCGTTGACTTTGTGTGCACAAATAAACGCCAGTTCACCCATTTTTACTTCGCCGTTTTCAATTGGCGTTACCGAGGCATGCCGGGTTGGGTTCTGTTTGGCGTGATGAGCATCAATTTTTTCAATCAACTGCATATGGCGTGGCAGGACGCGCGTCATCAACTTTGCAGACCACCGCTCCAACGCTTCTGGCAGCAATGTATGATTGGTGTAGGACAGGCACGCCTGGGCGATCTCAAAGGCCTCTTCAAAAGCCAATCCATTTTCATCATGTAAAACGCGGGTGAGTTCCGGCCCGGCGATAGCGGGATGGGTATCGTTCAATTGAATGGCTGCTCGTTCCGCAAGTTTGGTAATGTCATCGCATTCAGACTTAAAGCGCCGGACAATATCGCGGATGGAAGCGGCCGTGAAAAAATACTCCTGCTTCAGGCGCAGTTCTTTGCCATCGGCTGTCGTATCATCAGGATACAAAACCCGGCTGATGGTCCGGGCCAGAACTTCGGGTTCCGCTGCCGCCGTATAGTGACCCTGATTAAATTGCTCCAGATCAAATACCGTCGTCGGTTTCGCCGACCACAGTCGCAAAGTATTGGCCCAACGACCCTGCCAGCCAACAATGGGAATATCGTAACCGGACGCAATCACGGTTTCTGCAGGGGACCATACGTTTGTAGGCCCTTTTTCTGTAACCGTTCCCCCAAAGCCAATAACATAAGCCACTTCAGGGCGCTCGAATTCCCACGCATGGCGCTGGGCAAGCCAGGTCTCAGCCGTTTCGATTTGTCGCCCATCTTCAAAACTTTGCCGAAAAAGACCATGTTCATAACGGATGCCATAACCGTAGGCCGGGCAACCTATGGTCGACATGGATTCCAGGAAGCAAGCCGCCAATCGGCCCAAGCCGCCATTACCCAATGCTGCATCAGGCTCATCTTTGATGATCGCATCATAATCAACACCAAAACCTGCCAATGCCTGACGGGTGTTATCTTCAAGCCTCAGGTTTACGACCGCGTCTTCCAGTAATCGACCAATTAAGAATTCCATAGACAAATAGTAGACGCGTTTGTGTTGTCTTTCATAAGTCCGTTGGGTGGAACTGAACCAGGGATCTACAATTTTATCCCGAATGGCCAACGACAGCGACATCCGCCAATCATAAACAGTCGCGTGTTCAGGGTTCTTGCCCAGTGAATATTTTAAATGCTGATCGATAGCGTGGCATAAATCACCTTCCAATGCAGACGGGTTCTCGCGTTCGACAGCAGTTGGAGACAATTGTGAGTTAGACATCTTCTATGGATTCCTCGAAGGCAAATGGTCTATTCGTCTAATTGTTACCCGATTGTTCGGTGTAAGGTCATAGCCTGAAAATTATTTAGCGCGGAGTTCAAGTATATGCTTAAGGGGGCCATAAACCGATTTTTCTAGCATTTCAATTCTTTCCCCGGAATTCACGACAGGAAACAGTTTATTCGCCAATTCCTTACCTAACTCCACGCCCCATTGATCAAACGAATTTATCCCCCAGACACACCCTTCGACGAACACTCGATGCTCATACAGGGCGATTATTTTGCCTAATGTATTGGGGTCTAGTTTGCCATAGGTTAGCATGGTTGAAGGCCTATCACCCGGAAACACGCGATGAGGAGCCATTTTCGTTGCTTGTTCATTAGTGGTGCCCTTCGCAACAAGAATATCCGCAGCGTCCTCTTCACTTCGCCCTCTCATCAACGCTTCCGACTGCGCGATACAATTGGCGACCAGGAGATCATGATGTTCGCTCAAATGGATTTCATGACCTTGGGCGGCAACCAGGAATTCGCAAGGTACAATGTGTGTGCCTTGGTGTAACAACTGATAAAAAGCATGTTGGCCGTTGGTGCCGGGTTCCCCCCAAACGATGGGCCCCGTCGCACGAGCCGGTCTGCGGCCATCCAAAGCCATTTGCTTTCCGTTGGATTCCATATCCAACTGTTGAATATAGGCAGGTAGACGGGCCAGTCGCTGGTCGTAGGGTAAAACGGCGCGAGACGGGTATCCACAAATATTGTTGTGCCAAATG
>JAJFIJ010000101.1 GCA_021775105.1 Rhodospirillales bacterium
CCGATGGTAATATGGTCAGTGTGACGACAGATATCACTGATCTGAAACAGCGCGAACATCAACTTGAACTGATCACCAACGCGGTTCCAATCCTGTTGGCTTATATTGATCACCGGCAGCAATTCCAGATGGTCAACAAAACCTATGCAGAGTGGTTTGGATCCACACAGGACGACATTAGTGGAAAACCGACTGAAGACACGATGGAAAGGGATTCTTTTTTATCTCTGGAACCCTATATCAATCGCGCATTGAAGGGGGAATTCGTGCGTTTCGAAATTTCGCTGTCGAAACCCCATACCAGCTACCACGAGATGCGCCGGATGGAAATTTCCTACTCACCCGATTTTGGCCGCCACGGCGCGGTTGAAGGATTTTTTGTTGCCGCAATCGACATCACCGACCGGATACGGGCGGAAGAGGAACTACGTCAGGGAGAGCACGCACTTCAGGAACAGGCCAGCATTCTGAAAGCCTCATTCGATGCCATCGAAGAAGGTATTGGCGTTTGGGATCAGGACAACAAACTGGTAGCGTGGAACAATACCTTTCAGCGCCTGTTGACGTATCCGGATCGCCTGATGAAACCCGGCACCACGAGAACCGTGTTCCGTCAATATCTGATCGGAGCTGGCGCAACCTTTGGCGACATGGAACTTGCTACAGAAAACCCTGCCAGCCTGCCAATGCAATCGACCCGACAGATTGGTGAATACGACCTGACAATGCCAAACGGGCGGCATTTGAATATTCACCGGTTTCATATGCATGATGGCGGTAGCGTCACGACCTGCCGCGATATAACGGAATTCAAAAGTGCCCAGCAACGTCTTCAACAATCCCAGAAAATGGAGGCCATTGGTCAGTTGACTGGCGGCATTGCCCATGATTTCAACAATTTGCTTGCTGTCATTATGGGTAGCCTCAACCTGCTGGATGAGCGGTTCGAAGATGAGAAACTTCAAAAACTTGTCTCTGCGGCTTTGCGCGCTTCACGTCGGGGAGCCGAACTGACCCAACGTCTTCTCGCCTTCGGTCGGCGTCAGGCCCTGATCACGGAAACGACAAATGTTAATGAACTGATCGAAGGGCTGACCGAACTTCTGGTACGTACGCTGGGACCAACTGCGGATGTCGAAACAAATCTTGGAGACAATCTGTGGCCAATGAACGTCGACAAGGGGCAACTGGAAAACGCCCTCCTGAATTTGGCGATCAATGCCCGCGATGCCATGCCCGATGGTGGCAAACTGAAAATTGAAACCCTGAACATCATTCTCGATCAGACCTATACACATCAATATGAAGATCTCCACCCCGGCACCTATGCCCTGATTTCTGTCAGCGATACCGGCACCGGTATGAGCAAGGAAATCCTGGAACGCGCCATCGAACCTTTCTTTACAACCAAGGAAGTTGGCAGTGGGTCTGGATTGGGTCTCAGTATGATTTATGGGTTCGTCAAACAATCCGGCGGACACATTCGAATTTACAGTGAAGTCGGGCAAGGCACTATCGTTCGTCTGTATCTGCCAACTTCAGAAAAAACAGGCAGTACGGTAGAGAGCGACCATCTGATTGAGTCCGAAGACAGATTTGAAAGCACGGGCGAACGCATTTTGGTGATTGAGGATGATCCGGATGTACGGCTGACTGCCGTCGGTGTTCTCCAGGAGTTGGGATATAAAACTGTTGAAACCGACAATCACGATGAAGCCGTTGAACTGTTTGGAACCGGATCGCAGATAAATCTCATTTTCTCGGACGTCTTTCTTCACGGCTCCATCAACGGGCCGGACATCGTCAAAAAATTACGAAAAATCAAACCTGAAATTCCTGTACTGTTTACGTCGGGATACACCGCAGATCAGTTTGATGATTCAGATATGTTTGAAGAGAATTTTCATTTTATTTCCAAACCTTTTGAAACGCCCGATCTAGCCAAAAAATTGCGTGAGTTGCTGACCGAAGAAGACGTCATATCGTCGAATTAAGATAAAATCGCGTCTTGGCTACGCCGATGTGACGCGATAGAAATTAGCCCCTGAATTAGTTAAACCTTCCAAAAACACGAACTGGAGATGAGCCGCATGGCTTCCTATGAAAACATTATCGTTGAACGCCACGACAACGTTGGCTTGATTAAACTTAATCGCCCCCAGGCCATGAATGCACTTTGTGTGGCGCTAACCGTGGAAATGACGGATGCCCTGAATGATTTCGAAGAAGACGGTTCCATCGGCTGCGTTATTTTGACCGGCTCGGAAAAAGCCTTCGCCGCTGGCGCAGACATCAAGGAAATGCAAAGCAAAACCTATATGGAAGCGTTCAAGGGTAATTTCATTACCGACACCTGGGAAGCCCCGGCAAAGTTCCGCAAACCGATAATAGCCGCCGTCGCCGGCTATGCCCTTGGTGGCGGCTGCGAACTGGCCATGATGTGCGATTTCATTCTCGCTGCGGATACGGCCAAATTTGGCCAACCGGAGATTACCCTTGGCATTTTGCCCGGTGCAGGCGGGACCCAACGCCTGACCCGCGCGGTCGGCAAGTCAAAAGCGATGGAAATGTGCCTTACCGGACGTATGATGGATGCTGAAGAAGCGGAACGCGCCGGTCTGGTCTCCCGCATTTTACCGGCTGACACGTTGCTGGATGAAGCACTGAAAACAGCATCAAAGATTGCTGGCATGTCCATGCCGGTTACAATGATGAACAAGGAGGCCGTCGATCAGGCTTTCGAGACGACCCTCTCTCAGGGTGTTTTGTTTGAACGCAGGCTGTTCCATTCTGCGTTCGCTCTGGAAGATCAGAAAGAAGGCATGGCGGCATTTGCAGACAAGCGCAAGCCCGAGTGGACAAACAACTAAAGGGCTGGAGAACAAATTCATGGCAATTATCAAACCCCTGATTATCGGATTGATCATGGCAGGTTACGCCATGATTTTGTCTTCCGCTCAGGCAATTGACCTGAACCCTTTGTCCGCTATCAAGAGTATCGTCGAAGCCGCCGTCGAGGACCGCAGTTCTGATGACATCGCCAAGGACCTTGAGGTCAAGGCAAAAATCACCGCTGACGTAATCGACAAAATGGGAACTGACGTTATCTCGATAAATGCAGATGTGTATGAACAAATCGTCATGCTAACCGGCGTTGTCGACAAAACAGAATTGAAAGAGCGAACTGGCAAACTGGCCAGTGCCGCCGAAGGGGTCAAAAAAGTTTACAACGAGATGCTGGTCCTCAAACCGATTGACAAGAAAAAGGGAGCGGCCGAAGCATTTGTCGACGACACAGTCATTGAAAGCAAAATCAATGCCCTGCTTCTCGATGGTGAAGGTGTCAATGTCACCAATTTGCGTTGGCGATCCGTACAGGGGCATGTGTTTCTGTTTGGTCGGGCGCTGTCCTCCGGCGAACGGGCAAAGGCGGTCGCGATCGTCAAGGACATCAAAAACGTCTTGTCAGTGACCAGCCGGATTTTTGTTCGTCCAAAAAGCTGACCAACCCTTACGAGCTTTCCCCCATACAGGCGGTTTAATGACCGCCCGGTTTACCTGCTTCCTCTGTCGACCGATAACGATATTGTAGCGCGATCGACATCCCCTTGAGCGGTTGCAGGATCATCATCGTCAAGGCAAAAATGGTTGGTGCCCAAACAACCCCATGAACCCAAAGTGGCGGCTCATACGTAAATTCCACGTATGCAGCCATGCCGACGATCAACGACCCAAGCAACAGCATTGCCGGCACCACCGCCCCATCGCCCGTGTCATGACCTTCCAGGCCAAGGTCACATACCGGGCAACGCTCGGCGACTTTCAGATATCCCGAAAAGGTAGACCCGATGGCACAGCGCGGGCATTTGCCTCGCAGGCCAATGGAAATAAGCTGGCCTGTGGAACGGGTTGGAAAATCGTGATCAGAGGACATGAAGGTTGCCGAATCAGTTAAGGAATTCTGATATCCAGCTTGATAGCACAGCGCCCCCCGACTGGAAATATTCCAACCTGCACATCTGATATGCAAAAAAAACGGCCCACCTGCTGGCGGGCCGTCTCAATAACCGAACGGATTTAACTGATGCTTTGGGTCAAGCCGGGAATTCATACCCGGCACTGCCCCACCAGTAAACACTGCAGAACAGGAACAGCCAGACGACATCAACGAAATGCCAATACCAGGCCGCTGCTTCAAAACCAACATGCTGCTCAGGCGTGAAGTGACCTTTCTGAACACGGCAGTAGCATACAAACAGGAAGATCGTACCGACAATGACATGGAAACCGTGAAAACCTGTCGCCAGATAGAAGGTCGATGAATAGATGCCATCTGTAAATCCGAAAGTGGCATAGGCGTATTCATAAGCCTGCGTACTGGTAAAGATGAGCCCCAGGACAACCGTCAGCAACAAACCCCTGGCGCATTTCTTGTGATCGCCC
>JAJFIJ010000102.1 GCA_021775105.1 Rhodospirillales bacterium
AATAACCAGATCACGCGTTTGGCCGCCACGCATTACCGAAATTCGCCAAGATTCAACTTCTCGCAGAAGTTCTTTCGCCAACTTGCGAACGCTGCCTGTTTCCACCTTGTTTACGGCACGAATGATATCGCCGACCCCAAAACCAAGGCGACTGGCTGGAGACCCCCGCTCAATTTCCAGGACAAACACGCCTTCAACAAAAGGATCAGTGCCCAGTTCTTCGGCGAGGGCAGGAGACATATTTGCCACCGTCGCACCGGACAGCGGCTGCTCGCCGGACATTAAAGTTTCATTTCTCTTTGGTGATTCGGGCGCCGCGGTCAACAACAGTTTAAGCGCCTTTATCTTGTGTCGGCGCCATATCCGCATGGCAATACTGTCACCTACCGGCAGTGTCGCAATTCGGTGTGCCAATCCACCCGGATCAAAAATTTCATGACCATTAATGGCAAGAATGACATCGCCAACACGGACGCCGGCTTTCGCTGCCGCACCGTCTTTGTGAAGCGCACTGACAAGCACACCCGCCGGACGATCTATGCCAAGTGAATTGGCAATATCCTGCGTCACCGACTGCCCGGACGCCCCCAACCAGGGGCGAATGAGCTTGCCAGCCTCCGACACGCCGCGAATGACAGCGCGAACCATATTTGACGGGATCGCAAACCCGATACCTTGTGACCCGCCGCTTTTCGAAAATATCGCCGTATTGATGCCGACCAATCGACCATCCAGGGCAACGAGTGCACCACCAGAATTGCCAGGATTGATAGCTGCATCGGTTTGAATGAAGGCCCCCAATGCCGACAACCCAACCCCGGTTCTTGAAAGTGCTGAAACGATCCCGCTGGTCACTGTTTGACCGACTCCAAAGGGATTGCCTATTGCCAGCACCAGGTCCCCGACCTGCAAATCATCTGAATCTGACAGAACCAGAGATGGCAGAGGCTCATCAGCTTTTACTTTAAGAATCGCAAGATCCGTCTTCTCGTCCGTCGCCACTACGCTGGCTTCAAATTCTCGCCGGTCATGCAGCACAACCCTGATTTCATCCGCCCCTTCAACGACATGCTGATTGGTGACAATCAGGCCTTTGCCATCAACGATGACCCCAGACCCCAGCGAATTCTGTTGGCGTTGCCGGGGACCTCCGAATTCTCGGCCAAACTGCTCGCCAAAAAACCGTCTGAAAAAAGGATCATCAAATAGCGGCATACGCTGACGGGCACGAATTGTGGTTCGTGTATAAATATTGACAACGCTGGGTGCGGATTTGCGCACGACAGGAGCAAAAGACAGCCGAATTTCCTGACGATCAGACGGCACCTGACGCTCCAGCGCCATACTCTCGCGAGAGAAAGCAACAACAGCCAGAATCAGACCAAAAACCCGAAGGTAGTTCACGATCATTCCATACCTTTCAAAATTAATTTCCGGGCAGAGTTTAGCACCCGGAAAGACAAAAGGCAGCCCAATGGACTGCCTTTTCCTCGGGATTCCCCCGTATCAAACTGCTCGTTATGCGTCGACGTCAGCTTCTTCCATTTCAGCTTCATGACGGGCCCGGTCCTCGGCACCTTTAGCATCCGGGTCACGGTCAACAAGCTCGACAATCGCCATCGGTGCATTATCACCGTAACGGAAACCGGCTTTCAGAACGCGGGTGTATCCGCCACTACGTTCTTTATAACGATCTGAAAGTGCTGCAAACAATTTGCTAACGACATCTTCGTCACGCAGGAAGGCAAACGCCTGACGCCGGGCATGCAAGGTTCCGCGTTTGCCAAGACTGACCATCTTGTCAGTATAGCGCCGCAATTCCTTGGCCTTCGGCAAGGTGGTCTTGATCTGTTCATGAACGATCAGAGACGCTGCCATATTGGCAAACATGGCCTTTCGGTGAGAACTGGTCCGGTTAAGTTTCCGGTGTCCACTATGATGTCGCATGATTAGGTTCCTTCTTGTTTATATCCCGCGCGTACCATTTCACAGGCGGGCGTGTCGTTCTTTGGTTTCCAGGTCTGCCTAGAACGGGTCTTCCAGACGCTTGGCCATCTCTTCTATATTTTCAGGCGGCCAGTTCGGAATTTCCATACCGAGATGCAATCCCATCTGGCTCAGCACCTCCTTGATTTCGTTCAGTGATTTCCGACCGAAATTCGGTGTGCGCAGCATATCGGCTTCACTCTTCTGAACAAGATCACCAATATAGATGATATTATCGTTCTTCAGGCAGTTGGCCGACCGAACAGAAAGTTCAAGCTCATCAACCTTGCGCAACAGATTTCGGTTGAAGGGCAAGTCTTCTCTCTGCTCTTCGCCGGTTTTGGCTTCGGGCTCTTCAAAATTGATGAACAACTGCAACTGGTCCTGAAGAATGCGCGCGGCCAGAGCCAACGAATCTTCCGGGGTGACAGAACCGTTGGTTGTCACTTCAACAGAAAGTTTATCATGGTCGGTAACCTGCCCAACGCGGGTGTTATCAACCTTGTAGGCTACTTTGCGGACCGGTGAAAATACGGCATCAATCGGGATAAGTCCGATTGGCCCGTCTTCCGGACGATTCTGTGATGCGGCCACATAACCTTTGCCGGTTTCCACGGTCAATTCCATGGACAGATTGGCACCCTTGTCGAGATGACAGATAACCAGTTCGGGATTCATGATCTCGATGTCTGCTCCGGTATCAATATCACCAGCCGTTACTTCGCCGGGACCGGTTTTTTTCAGGGTCATGCGTTTGGGACCCTCAACGTGCATACGAATGGCCAAGCCTTTCATATT
>JAJFIJ010000103.1 GCA_021775105.1 Rhodospirillales bacterium
TACCGGTGTCCCGCGACGTTGATGGACCGAGCATTTTGCAAAAGCTGGGTACGCTGCTCTACAAGATCAGGAAGCGTGACAAGACGTTGTTGCACAGCGTTAGCAGCAAGGCTTCTGACAATCGACCTTTCAAGGTTGATACGCCTTATCTGGCCGCTGTTATCAAAGGGACGGTGTTCTCCGTCAACGTTTCTCCTGAGGGCGCAGCGTTACATGTTACCGAGGGGCTGGTGGAAGCAATCTCGCAAGCTACCGGCGACCGGGGACTGGTTCGACCGGGTCAAACGGCCCGCGTCTCGTCACTTCCGGGCGCACGTCTGACCATCAGCCACGGTGGCAAGGTCAAGGGAAAGAACGGTAGTCAGAAAAACGAAAATAAAGAAAAGAAAAACGACCAGGACGATAATGCCAAAACAACCCAGGCACCGGGTGGTAAATCCGGTATCCGTAGTGCCAAGGGCCAGCGTCAGGCGAGCAAAGAAAAGAAGGGGCGTGGCCTCAAACTCGCGGTCGGTGGCGGCGCTGTCAATATTGCCAAGACGTCGAAAGGGTTGCTCAAGGCGGCAGGAAGCGCTGGCGCTACACGTGCACGCTTTGACGTTCCCGGAAAAAGGAACAGCGGTTCGAAGGGTAAGGTAAAAACGCCTGGACAGGTGACAGTCGTGGCTTCCGGAGGCGTGCCTCCGGGGCAGGGCGGAACGCCACCGGGGCAGGGTGGTACGCCTCCGGGAGGAGGTGGTGGCAACAACGGGAATAACGGCTGCAATGGCAACGGCAAAAAACCCGGCTGTTAATACGTCGAATGGGATTTTCATGAGGTAACGTTCTGGCAGCGCTGAATTCAGGTATTGATCCTGAAGTGGTCCGGTTCAGTTGGGGAAAAGCGCTATTTCTAGTCTGTTTCAGCCCGTAAACGCGATGACTCCGCAAAACGCAGGATGGCGACGTCGTCTGCCGCATCTTCTTTTGTTCGCGGTTATCGCTCTGATTTACGCCGTTGGCGGCCTTGACTGGCTCGAATACAGGCTGATGGATTCACGCTTCTCCTTCGACAAAAGGGTGGCGTCCGGTTCATCGGTTCATGTTGGTATCGACAGCCGCAGTCTTCGCGACCTGGATGCCTGGCCATGGTCCCGTCGGCATCATGCTGACCTGATCAGGCGTCTCACGGCTGCCGGTGTTGCCCGCATTATGCTGGATATCGATCTCAGTTCATCCTCAACCCCGGAAAGTGATGCTGATCTGGCGGCGGCGATCAGGGAGGCGGACGGCAAGGTCGCCTTGCCGGTCTTCAAGCAGCGCGCTGCAAAAAATATGAAAGCGCTGGTTTATACAGGGCCTCTTTCGATTTTTCAGGAGCACGCCCAGACCGCTTCGGTCAACATCCAGCCGGAATCGGACAGTCTTGTCAGGCGCTACAATCGTGCAGAATTCTGGCAATCCACTTTCATACCCTCCATGGCGACACAACTGAGCGGTCTTTTACCTGACAGTCTGGAACCGTTTTATCTGGATTTTAGCATTTCCCCTGTCAGCGTCCCCTATTTCTCGTATGTAGATGTTCTGCGCGGACGTTTCCCGCCGGATGCCTTCAGGGGAAAGACCGTTTTTGTCGGTGCCACCGCGGTGGAACTGGGCGACATTCTGGCGGTGCCGGCGTATGGCGCGCTGGCTGGTTCAATGTTGCAAATCCTCGCCTATGAATCGATGAAACTGGACCGCGCTATCGAGCGCAGCGCGTCGGTGCTGAGCTATGTTGCGGCTTTGTTGCTGGCCGTTTTCCTCGGACCACGGGTGTCGGACTGGTCCTGGCAGCGTGGACTTGCCGTGACACTGGGGTCGGGTGGTGTGGTTTACGCCGGTGCCGTATTGCTGCAAGCCCAAACCCCCGTCAGCGCCGACATCTCGCCAGTGCTTTTGATTCTCTTGCTTTCCTATTTTTGGAGCCTGATACAAAAACTTGATATCCAGTCGCTCTGGCTGTTCAAGCAACATATGGCCGCAGTTCACAGAAACGCACTGATGACATCGGTGGTCGATGAAAGTTTTGATGGAATTGTCATTACTGACGGTGACGGGCGTATCGATTTCGCCAATCCGGCAGCCTGCCATTTGTTGGGGGTGCAGGCCGGTGATGTCACCGGGCAGAACATCTTGCGGTTTCTACGCGCAGATACGGAGGTTGATAAGGATCTGGTCCACGGTTCGACGGCGACACAGGTTCTGGTGAAGTCCAAATCGACAGAACTGGAAGCCAAAGATGGGGAGAGAATACCTGTTGAGTATTCGATAACCATTGCTTCTCTCGCGCCTGGTCAGAGCCCGTTTGAATATCGAACTGAAGTTCGTTCTACCTATATTTATACCTTCCATGATATTCGCGAGAGTCAAAAAGCTGAAGTGGCGTTGCGGGCTGCGGCCGACAAAGCTATTGCCGCTGATCATGCCAAATCCGAATTGCTTGCCAATGTCAGCCATGAATTACGGACCCCCCTGAATGCGATTATCGGGTTCTCGTCTTTGATGAACGCCGGGACCTTCGGGGCTTTGGGCCACAGCAAGTATCAGGAATATACCAGCGATATTCTGTATAGCGGGGAGCACCTGCTTGAGTTGGTCAATAATATTCTGACGGTGTCGCGGGTAGATTCAGGAAATTATGATATTGTCGAAGAGCCGATTGACCTCGCGGTACTGATCCACGACTGCATAAATATTATTTCCGCCTCCTGTGAAGGCAAGCAATTGACACTGGAATCGGACGTTGCTGAAAGTCTTCCACACTTGTTGGCGGATTCCAAGTGTGTCCGGCAGATAGTTCTCAATTTGATGGGCAACGCCGTGAAGTTTACACCTGTGGATGGTACTGTCCGGGTGATGTCAAAATTTGAATCATCAGGTGAAATTTCGCTGACGGTTGCTGACAATGGTATCGGTATATCCCAGACCGACCTGCAACGAATCACGCTGCCTTTTGAACAGGTGGAAGGTGCTATGCAGCGCACGCACGGGGGGGTCGGCCTTGGCCTGCATATCGTCTGCGGACTGGCGGAGTTGCACGATGCGAAGCTTGATATCGCCAGTGAACTCGGTGTCGGAACCAAAATCAGCGTCCGGTTTCCACGCGAACGTGTGGAAGGCCTGAAAAATGTAGTGCCGATATCCTCCAGCAGTTCCCGTAATACCGTCAAACGTGGCGGGGAGGGTACTTGATCAAGGTCAGTAAATTTTTCCGATTAATATTGAGAATAGTTTCTGTATCATTCCTGTTACCGTTCCGCATCAAACCCGGCAAACTCTATCCCCGTCAGGTCCGCCATCTCGCGTTTCCATGTCGTAACGTCGTAACGGTTGAACATGTTGAGGTGTTCGTGGCCGCAGGCGCGGGCCATCACCTGCATCAGCTCGACCGAGGCACCGAAGAAGGTAGCCAGGCGCGTGGCGCTGGTTTCGACATCAAGCTTGGCGCGGAGTTCCGGTTTCTGGGTAGCAATGCCGGCCGGGCAGTTGTTGGTGTTGCACATTCTGGCCGCAATGCAGCCAATCGCCTGCATGGCCGAGTTTGAGACCGCGATCCCATCGGCCCCCAGGCACATGGCCTTGATGAAATCTGCAGGTGTGCGAAGGCCGCCGGTGATGATCAGGGTGACGTCGGATCGTCCGGATTTTTCAAGGAAATAACGCGCCCGGGCGAGGGCAGGGATGGTCGGGACCGAAATATTGTCACGGAAGATCAACGGCGCCGCTCCTGTGCCGCCGCCGCGACCATCGAGAATGATATAATCGACGCTGGCTTCAAGCGCGAAGGCAATGTCGTGTTCGATGTGATTGGCCGACAGTTTCATGCCGATGGGAATGCCGCCACTGATGTCTCGCACCCGATCAGCGAAATGCCGGAAATCATCGGGCGTGGTCAGGTCGTGAAAGGTCGGTGGCGAAACGGCAGGCGTGCCTTCCTCAAGCTTGCGGACTTTGGCAATCTTGCCGACCACCTTTTCACCGGGCAGGTGTCCGCCGGTTCCGGTTTTGGCCCCCTGTCCGCCCTTGAAATGAAAAGCCTGGACTTTGCTCAGCAAGGCTTCGTCAAAGCCGAATTTGGCCGATGCCAGTTCGTAAAAGTAGCGTGAATTGGCCGCCTGTTCTTCCGGCAACATGCCGCCTTCCCCCGAACAGATGCCGGTCCCGGCCATTTCCGCGCCTTTGGCGAGCGCCACCTTGGCTTCTTCCGAAAGCGCCCCGAAACTCATGTCCGAAACAAACAGCGGGATATCAAGCTTAAGCGGTTTTTTGGCACGCGGTCCGATGGTCAGTTCGGTCTGCACACTTTCGTTATCCATCAGCGGTTTTGATGAAAATTGCGCCATCAGCAACTGGATGTCGTCCCATTTGGGCAGCGAGGGCCCGGGCACGCCCATCGCTCCCATTTCACCGTGGTGACCGACCTTGCTGAGGCCGTCTTTGGCGAGGTCATGAATAAATTTGACATTGGGTTCTTCCGGTGTCGGCTGTACCCCGCTGGCTGGTCTTGCCGGTGTGTCGGTGTCGGCTGGAAGTCTGGCGTGGCTGCCATCGCAATAGGGCGGGTTCGCGGTGTGTTTGCACATGCAGAGATGTGCCTTGCCGTCCATTTGCGGGCTGAACTTGACCGGTTTGATATCGGTTACGGCGTGTGAGCCGTCGCAGAACGGTTGCTTCGCCGACCGGCCGCAGGCACACCAGTAATAGTCCTTGCTTGATTCAAGCTTGATGCCGTGGGGTTTGCGATCTGCGATAACAGGGTCAGACATAATAAATTCTCCAGCAACTCAGATAAGTCTCGAACTCTGCTTATAACAGGCAAATCCGGATTTCAGAAATCAGCCAGTCTTCGAATTCCCGTAAGTGAACAGCACGATGGCTGCCATCGCCAGTAGCATTGCGCCGGTTTTCGTTTGCATCGTCTCAAAGATATTCCCTCGCATTCCGGACTTTCCGTTCGACATGGCTTCGTCTTCCAACTGCCTGCGACCCTGCCCAGGTAATGAAGAGGTCGACGAGATCAAGGTGGAGAGAATTTCTTCTGCGGCTTCGAGAGTTCTTAGAAACCCTCGATCAAGCAAAGATGCTAAATCCGCAGCCGGATCAGCCCTTACCCAGAGACCGAACAAGAAGAAATAAATTTGAGATGCCAGTCACGGGCCGTTCAGATTGGAGTTTCAATGCTTTTAATGTTAAATTCTGCGTCGGAGGCGCTTAACGGAACGCTTCAGCGGCCCCAAATCCTTCTCAACCGTTTCCCAAAGCACCATCGGATAGGTCTTGTGATAGTCATGGCGCAATATGTTGCCAATACCGGCAATGGCTTTCCACGGAATTTCCTGTTCGGTGTCTTTTAGGTCCTGCGGCAGACTCCGGCTGGCTTCGGATATGATCTCGAGGTTGCGTTCCAGAAGTTGACGTAACCGGCGATCTGTTTGGAACTTTTCAAATTCAACGCCTGCCAGATCTTCTTCGATATTAGCAATCGCATCGAGGATATGGTCCGCGTAGATGATCGGGTCTTTGGGCATCAGAAAACAGTCTCAGCTTCACTGAACACGGAATCGCGGATGGTTGGATCAATGCCCTGTCGGGTTACGACGTCGACCTCGTGGGCGAGGTGTTCTTCAAGCAGATTTTTGATATTGACCAAATCAACCAGACTGAGGTGCTGCTCAGGATCAAGGTCAACGAGGATGTCAATATCGCTGCCGGGGCCGGCGTTGCCATGAAGCACGGACCCGAACAGGGCCAGCGATTTCAGCCCGAGTTCTCTGAGCGGTATTTCCAAAGCGACGAGTTTTACCATCACCTCTTCCTTTGACGGCACCGTCGTTAAAGGCTCGGTTGGAAATACCGCCTCGCGTTCGACCATCAGACGAAGGGCATTGCGAACCACCTCACTGGCGTTGTTGTAAAGCCCGGAGGCGACTTTATCGCGAATGAAATCTTCCAGTTTGGGGGTTAGCGAAACATTCATGGACTATCACTTTTTAAGTTAAATAAACTTTAAAATAACAATATATAGCAAAGTTTGTTATAAATCCATTTCTCAATGGTTGCCTACCGCAAATTGAGGACTACCCCGCCTTCGAATTGCCATAGGTGAACAGCACGATGGCTGCCATCGCCAGCAGCATGGCGCCGGTTTTGTAGATGTTGAAGTCTTCCCTGTAGATCAGCACGCCGACACCGACCGAGGTCGTCAGGATCGAGATCACCGCATAAAGTGCATACTGCGAGGCGCCAAAATTGGTATAGAGCAGGAAGAAACCAACAAAGGTCAGAAAGAATCCGAGACCGCTGATTGCGATCATGCCGAGGTTAGCGCTGATATAGGTGAGGTCGCTGTTGGTTCGGTATAACAATGAAGCCATGCTGAGCAGGATCAGGCAGACGGCCGTTGCACCAAACACAAACAGAAACGGATTTTGCGGGGCGGCGACGCCGCGTTGTCCGTAAACATAAAGCGCATTGCCAATGGCGGCGAGGGTGGCGAACAGCAGCGGTTTCAGCATAATGAGGGTCCTCAAATAATGGGGCCTTCAATGTTACTGACGTGTTCCCCTATGGCAATCCATGAGGCGAATTATTCTGCCGAACCCTCCATCAGCGCCCGGACATCTTCGGCGATTGCCAGCGAAGATGTCAGGCCCGGACTTTCAATGCCAAACAGGTTAACCAGACCCGGAACACCATGATCTTTTGGACCTTGTATAAGGAAGTCATCGAAGTGTTTGCCGGCTTCCGGACCGCGCAGTTTCGGGCGGATGCCAGCGTATCCGGGATTGAGAGATCCATCCGGCAGGTCCGGCCAGAATCGCCGGACGGAGTCATAAAAGGATGCGGCTCTGCCTGGGTCAACTTCGTAATCCGGGTTCTCTGTCCATTCCGCATCGGGGCCGAATTTTGTCTGGCCGCCGAGGTCCAGCGTTGAATGAATGCCCAGACCGCCGACAAACGGAACCGGATAAATCAGTCTGCTGAACGGACTTTTCCCGGACAAAATGAAGTAGTTCCCCTTGGCCATCAGTTTGGGTTGTTCGGGCACATGTTCAGGGGCCAGTCCGGAGATGGACCGGCCAAGATCGAGAGCGCCGAGCCCGGCTGAGTTTACCAACTCCTTGCAGGCCAGCTCCATCGGCGTATCGCCGCCGACCTGTAGAATGATCTGGCCATCCTCTATGCGGGCACCATTGAGCGGGCTTGAAAGCGCTAGCATGGCACCGTGATTTTCCGCATCCCCCTGATAGGCCAGCATCAGGCCGTGGCTGTCGACCAGTCCGGTTGATGGCGACAGAAGCGCGCGCACGGCACGGACGTTGGGCTCGATCTCTCTGAGTTCATCGGCGTCGACATAACGCAGATCATTGACCCCGTTGATCAGGCCTTTCTGGCGGATTTCCTCAAGCGTCGAAACCTCTTCCTCACCGGTGGCTACAATCAATTTGCCAAGGCGGCTGTGATTAACACCGTGTGATTCGCAATAGTCATAGAGAAGATGCTTTCCCTTGACGCATAACCGCGCCTTGTGGCTGCCTTCGGGGTAATACATACCGCCGTGGATGACTTCCGAATTTCTGGCACTTGTTCCCGTGCCAATGGCGTCTTCGCTTTCCAGCACGATGACATCCCGTCCGCTCATCGCCAATTCACGGGCGGCGGCCAACCCGACGACGCCTGCGCCGACAACAACGGTTTGAATGAATTCAGTCATAACAAGTTCCTGTTGGGTTCAATTTCTATACATGTTCGGTCAGATAGCTGTGGGTGCGGCTGTCACACCGGCTGACGCGCCATTCCACGGGCGTGCCCTCCAGTGTTTCGGCTATGCGATCAATCTCCAGCAAGGGAGAGCCGGTTGGCAGTCCGAGCGCCAGAGCTTCCGCATCGGAGGCGGTAACGGCGCGCACCCGTTCCTTCGCCTTGTGAATGGTGATGCCATAAGATTTTTCATAAAGCCCGTAGAGTTCATTGGACAGGTCATCTTCGCGTTCAAGGTCGGCGAAGTGGGCAGCAGGCAACACAATGGTCTCGAAAATGGCAGGTTTTCCATTCAGATGCCGGACACGGGTGATCGCGATGACATGAGCGGCGGTTGATATCCCGAGGCACTCGGCTTCACGACCAGACGCCCGTCGGCGTGAGCAGTCAATCAACTGGCTGTAGACAGGAAGCTGTTTGTTGCCGTCCTGATCGACCAGATGGAAAAAATGAAACAGTTCACGTTGCGCCGTGTGGGTGGCGACGAACGTTCCGCGGCCCTGATGGCGGATCAGAAGATTTTCGCCGACCAGATCATCCAACGCCTTGCGGACAGTGCCCTGTGAAGCGCCCATTTCATCGCCCAGCCGGGTTTCCGATGGCAGGCAGGCACCGGGTTGCAATGTCCCATCGACAA
>JAJFIJ010000104.1 GCA_021775105.1 Rhodospirillales bacterium
AGGCCAGCCGCAGATCAATCGGCTGGAGTTTTTCAAACTGGTTCACCTGGCCTTTGATCACTGTCTTGGTCGCGATGAACCTTCTGACCTGCTGTTTTATCATATCCATAACCCGGACAGTTGGGCGTTGCTGAATTACCTCCGTTACCAGAACGATGCAAAACTTCTGTTGTCCGTCCGCGAGCCCTTGCAAAGTTGCGAATCCTGGGTCAGTGATGAGAAATATGATGAAGCCGTAAGTCGGGTGCAGCAATTTCTGTTTGAGTTCGACAAGATCGAGTTCAAATTTCATGATTCACGAGGCATTCGCCTCGAGGATATGAAGCTGGATACTGACAGAACCCTGGAAACGCTTTGCGAATGGATGCAGATTGCGGATAATGAAATCCTGCGTTCGCCGACGTATCAGGGGCTGAAGTACTGGGGAGATCCAAGCTCAATCAAATTGGGTCGAAAAGAACCAGTGATCGGATTCCACAATGATGAGTTCGACCCAAAATCCGATCCGATCAAACGTAAGGTTGGCTATTTTTTTAGTGAACGGGATCAGTTGATACTTCGAACGTTGCTTTATCCGGTGCGGGTCCTCTATCGATATCAGGAAGCCGACGATGGTCAATTTTCCAATGACCTCGATACGATTAAACCAATGCTGGATGAGCCCTTGGATTTCGAAAAGAAATTGGCAGACGAATTACCCGCAGCGCAACTGAACTTGAAAGAGAATGGTAGCCGGCAGTGTTTTCGAAACGCGCTTCATGATCGCTGGGAAACGCTGGACACTTATGGTACCTATCCGAACATGATCAAACCACTTTTCGAAGGACGGATATATTGATGTTGTGGGAGCAGTTGGTTGGCTGATCGAGCCCCGGTAATCTGGATGTTGGGACCAACATCTGCTGGCAAGACAACTTTGGCGAACGCTTTATCATCGCGGATTCAGGCGTCTCAACTTGTCCCGGTCGTTCATTGGGACGGCGATCAGGTCCGCGATTTGATGGGCGATCAGCTCGGCTTTTCGGAAACCAGCCGGATGCTGGTTGTTCATGCTTTGGCGACGATAGCAGATACCACATCAAGATCAGGCGTTCTGACAATTGTGTCGGCCCTCACCGCGCATGAGGATGCCCGCGATTTTATCGAACAGGCGTTGCCGGGTCTGATCAGGGTTTATGTTCATTGCCCTATCGAAACCTGCGCTGATCGGGATCCAAAGGGATTGTACCGTATGGCCAAGGCGGGAGAAATCGATACCTTGATTGGCTACAACAGCAAGTACGAACCGCCGACCGGCCATGATTTTGAGATCGACACCTCTGGCGCAGATATAGACGGGTGCGTTGACCGGCTACTTGAATTTCTTGAAACAACCAGCATCCTGCCGGGCATGGCGGCAGAATGTCCTGACGCGAGTATCGCAAACACATGAATAACATTAAAATTCTGGCAACCCTTGGTCCCAGTTCCCTGAAAAAAAATGTCATTGGCGATATGATGGAAGCCGGGGTAACCCTGTTCCGCATCAATCTCTCGCATACACGCCTTGAAGACGTCGAAGAAATTATCGGGTTTATTCGCAAATGTACGGATGTTCCGATCTGCCTTGATAGCGAAGGCGCGCAGGTACGCACACAAACCCTGACCGCTGGCAGCGTACAAATGAATGTCGGCGCTGAGGTTCGGTTGCATTTTGACAAGATTGATGGCGACCAGAATACTCTTTCTTTTCATCCTCGGGGAACCGCTGAAGAATTTGTTCCCGGTGACCTGATTGACATCGATTTCCATGGTGTCCAGCTCAGGGTTACGGAAACGGCGGATGATCACTGTATGGCGACAGTGGAAAAGGGGGGCAAGATGGGCGAGAACAAGGCCGTCGCCCTGAATCGACCGATCACACTTCCGGCCATGACGGAAAAGGATATCGCTGCCATCGAAATCGGCAAACGACTGGGGATCGATCATTTTGCCCTGTCGTTTGGCAACACCGCGGAAGATGTCGATGAATTTCGCAATCACATCGGAGAAAATGCATTTCTGATTACCAAGATCGAAAGTATCAGCGGCATCAAGAACCTGCGTGCCATCGCTGATCGAGCAGACGCGATCCTGATTGACCGGGGGGACCTGTCGCGTGAGGCGCCAATCGAGAAAATCCCGTTTCTTCAGCGCCGGATCATCTCGACCGTAAGGTCACGTTCAAAACCGGTTTATGTGGCGACCAATCTGCTCGAATCGATGATCGAATCGCACCAGCCAACGCGGGCGGAAGTAAATGATGTTGTCAGTACGTTGGAAATGGGGGCCATGGGGTTGGTATTGGCAGCCGAAACAGCAATTGGTGATCATCCTGTCGGATCGGTTCGAACCATACGGCAATTAATCCAGAATTATGAGCGCTGGACACCAAACACCAGCTTTGCAGAACTTCTGGAAGAAGATTGATCAGGGCACAAAAAAACCACCGGATTTGGTGGTTCTGGAAAATTGGTCGGGAAGAGAGGATTCGAACCTCCGACCCCCTCGTCCCGAACGAGGTGCGCTACCAGGCTGCGCCACTTCCCGACAAATTCGAGCGC
>JAJFIJ010000105.1 GCA_021775105.1 Rhodospirillales bacterium
GGCGTAAACGCCGGCGATGATGTCGAAGTGAAGGTGAAATTCCCTGATGAATACGGTGCTGCTGAACTGGCTGGCAAAGATGCCCTGTTCAAGGTTGCGGTCAAGGAAATTCAGGAAGGGACACCTGCGGAGATCAATGACGAGCTGGCCAAAAAGCTTGGTCTGGAAAGTCTTGACCAGATGAAAGAAACCATCATTGAAGAGCAGGGGCGTGAGTTCAGACAACTGGCACGCATGCGCTTGAAGCGTGCCCTGCTTGATCAATTGGCCGACGCCTGCGATTTCGAAACACCGCAGAAAATGGCAGATGGCGAATACAACTCGATCTGGGAACAGTACGAAGAACAGAAAAAACAGGCTGCTGAATCCGGCGACGATGAAGCTGCCGACGAAGGTGATGATCTCGACGAAGAAGATCAACGTGCAGAATTCAGGCTGATTGCAGAACGCCGTGTGCGTCTCGGCCTGCTGCTGTCGGAAATCGGTCAGGAAAACAACATCCAGATCCTTCAGGAAGATCTCACCGCCGCAATTACCGAAGAAGCCCGTAAGTACCCGGGTCAGGAACAGGCGGTTATGGAATTCTACCAGAACAATCCGGAATCAATGCAACAGTTGTCAGCGCCGCTTTACGAAGAGAAAGTTGTCGATTTTATTCTGGAAATGGCTGATGTGACTGACAAGGACGTCTCTTCGGATGAGTTGATGCAGGCCTTGACGGCTGACAATGAGGTTGCGGAAAAAGCCAAGAAAAAGTCCAAGAAAGCCAAACCGAAAGCCAAGGCCAAGGCGGCTGACAAGAGCAACGACGAAAAAGCCGCGCCGAAGAAGAAAAAAGCCTCCGCAAAAAAGGCCGCAAAAAAAGACTAGAACTCAGGGTGCTTCGGCATCCTGATGCACCCAATTCAATAGTAAGGAACGAGTACGCAATGAACGGTCCCATGGATATTCAAATGAGTAACCTGATCCCGATGGTCGTCGAAACCACCAACCGGGGCGAACGCTCCTACGATATCTATTCCCGCCTATTGAAAGAACGCATCATTTTTCTGACCGGCGGCGTCAACGATGACGTTGCCAGTGTAGTCTGTGCCCAGTTGCTGTTTCTGGAATCTGAAAATCCAACCAAGGACATTTCATTTTACATCAACTCTCCTGGCGGCGTCGTTACGTCCGGGTTGGCGATCTACGACACCATGCGCTACATCCGCCCGGACGTCTCCACGGTCTGCATTGGTCAGGCCGCCTCGATGGGGTCGCTGCTGCTGTGTGCCGGTGCAGCTGGCAAGCGCTACGCCCTGCCGAATGCCCGGGTCATGATCCACCAGCCGTCTGGCGGTGCGCAGGGACAGGCGACAGATATCGAAATTCAGGCCCGCGAAATCCTAAAAATCCGGGCACGGCTGAATGATATCTATGTAGAGCATACCGGTCAGGATCTGAAAAAAATCGAGAAAGCCGTCGAACGTGACAGCTATTTGTCGCCGGAAGAGGCCAAAGATTTTGGACTGATCGATGAAGTCGTCACTGATCGGCCTGCGGCTGATGACGAATCAGACGACAAAGAATCCAAAAAATCGGACGATTGATCAACCTACCCCCTTTTAATCCCGATAATTCATAATATCTTCAATAATAGTTGCCAGTGTGCGCTGTTTGTTGGGTTCCCGGTGGGGAAAATCGATTATCAGGCCGCATTTAACGGCAACTGACAGGGTAAATTGCCTGTTTTGCATTGTGTGTTCCGGTTGCGAACGCGTAATATGCAGGGACTAGGCCGGACTTTCGATCGGAGAATTCATGAGCAAATCCACGGGCAGTGATTCCAAAAACACGCTGTACTGTTCATTCTGCGGAAAAAGCCAGCATGAGGTCCGCAAATTGATTGCCGGACCAACTGTGTTCATCTGTGATGAATGCGTTGAGCTCTGCATGGACATTATCCGCGAAGAACATAAAACAAGTCTGGTCAAGACCGGCGATGGCGTGCCGACGCCGAGCGACATCTGTGAAGTCCTTGATGACTACGTGATAGGACAATACCGCGCCAAGCGCGTGCTCTCTGTTGCTGTTCATAACCATTATAAACGTTTGAGCCACGGCACCTCATCCAGCACCGATGTCGAATTGGCAAAATCGAACATTTTGCTGCTTGGACCCACCGGTTGCGGCAAGACCCTTCTGGCCCAGACTCTTGCGCGGATTCTTGATGTCCCGTTCACCATGGCTGATGCAACGACGCTGACGGAAGCGGGGTATGTTGGTGAAGATGTCGAAAACATCATCCTCAAACTTCTGCAATCTGCGGACTACAACGTTGAACGCGCACAGCGCGGCATCGTCTACATTGACGAAGTTGACAAGATTTCCCGAAAATCCGATAACCCGTCGATCACCCGCGATGTGTCGGGCGAGGGGGTTCAGCAGGCGTTGCTGAAGATCATGGAAGGCACGGTCGCCAGCGTTCCGCCGCAGGGCGGGCGCAAACATCCGCAGCAGGAATTCCTGCAAGTCGACACCACCAATATTCTGTTCATTTGCGGCGGTGCGTTCTCCGGTCTGGACAAGATCATTTCATCACGCGGCAAAGGATCGTCAATCGGCTTTGGTGCGGATGTCCGGGCTGAGGAAGAACGAGAAATCGGTGAATTGCTGGCCGTCGTCGAACCGGAAGATCTGCTTAAGTTCGGTCTGATCCCGGAATTCGTCGGACGACTTCCAGTGCTGGCAACGCTCGAGGACCTTGATGAGTCGGCTTTGGTCGAAATTCTGACAAAACCGAAAAACGCGCTGGTTAAACAGTATCAGCGGCTGTTTGAAATGGAAGATGTGAAGCTTGGATTCACTGATGGCGCACTGGATGCAATTGCAGCGAAAGCTGTTGAACGTAAAACCGGTGCCAGAGGCTTGCGTTCGATCATGGAAAATATTCTTCTCGATACTATGTATGACCTTCCCGGCATGGAAGGGGTTGAAGAAATCATGATCAATCGTGAAGTCGCCGATGAAAATGGTAAACCGCTTTATATTTATTCGGATCGCAATGAAGAAATCGAGACCAGTGCCTGAGGACAATATTTCCTGGTTTCAGACTTGCACAACAGTATGGGCAGGACCAACTCTTCACTGTCAACATGACACACGTAATTAATATCCGCGACAAAAAGGCAGGTAATCTGTGACGCACCAGATCGAACAATACCCGGTTCTTCCGCTCCGCGACATCGTCGTCTTCCCACACATGATTGTGCCATTGTTTGTCGGTCGCGACAAATCTGTTCGCGCGTTGGAAGACGTGATGAAAGACGATAAGCAGATTCTGCTGGTCGCCCAGAAAAATGCGGCGCAGGACGACCCTGAACCCGAGGACATATATACAGTCGGCACTGTATCAACAGTTCTGCAATTGCTTAAATTGCCGGATGGCACGGTCAAGGTACTGGTTGAGGGAACGACCCGTGCGCGGATTACCAGTTTTGGCACAAACCCTGATTTTTTTGAAGCGGAAGCAACGCTGATTGATGACTCAGAAGAAGAGGATCAGGAGCTGGAAGCCCTGTCCCGTTCAGTCGTTGCCCAATTCGAACAATACATCAAGCTGAACAAGAAAATTCCGCCGGAAGTTCTGGTATCGATCAATCAGATCGAACACCCAAGCAAACTGGCTGATACAATCGCATCGCACCTTGCCCTCAAGATATCCGAGAAACAGGAACTTCTTGAAACGGATTCAGTTACCGAACGTCTGGAACGTGTATACGGCCACATGGAAGCCGAAATCGGAGTTTTACAGGTTGAAAAGAAAATTCGCAATCGCGTCAAACGGCAAATGGAAAAAACGCAACGCGAGTATTATCTGAACGAACAGCTGAAAGCGATCCAGAAAGAACTCGGCGAAACGGACGAAGGCAAGGACGAAACGACTGAGCTTGAAGAAAAGATCAAGAAAACCAAGTTGAGCAAGGAAGCCGAAGAAAAAGCACGGGGGGAATTGAAAAAACTCAAATCAATGTCGCCCATGTCGGCGGAAGCGACGGTGGTACGAAACTACCTCGACTGGATGCTCGGCATCCCCTGGAAGAAACGCACACGGACCAGAAAGAACCTTAATGAGGCACAGGCCATTCTCGACAAGGACCATTACGGTCTTGAGAAGGTCAAGGAACGGATCATCGAATACCTTGCCGTACAACAGCGTACCAACAAGGTGTCCGGCCCAATACTCTGTCTGGTTGGCCCTCCGGGCGTTGGCAAGACATCACTAGGCAAGTCCATTGGTCGGGCGACAGGGCGTAATTTTGTTCGCATGTCGCTTGGTGGCGTGCGCGACGAATCAGAAATACGTGGCCATCGCCGTACTTACATCGGATCGATGCCCGGTAAAGTCATTCAGGGCATGAAAAAGGCCAAATCTTCAAACCCGCTATTCCTGCTGGATGAGGTTGACAAGATGGGGCAGGACTGGCGCGGCGACCCGGCTTCTGCGCTTCTGGAAGTCCTTGATCCTGAGCAGAACAACACCTTCAGCGATCACTACCTGGAAGTCGACTATGATCTGTCCGACGTGATGTTTGTGACAACGGCAAATACCATGAACATGCCGGGGCCATTGCTTGACCGGATGGAGGTTATCCGCCTGTCTGGATACACCGAAGATGAAAAAATCGAGATCGCCAATCGCCATCTGATCGCCAAGCAGGTCAAGAACCACGGACTCAAGGAAGGGGAGTGGTCCATTTCGGAATCTGGCCTTCGAGACCTGATCCGTTATTACACCCGTGAATCCGGTGTCCGTAATCTTGAACGCGAAATTGCCAATCTAGCGCGCAAGGCTGTGAAGGAAATCCTGACCAGCAAGGACAAGACCATCAAGATCAGCAAACGCAACCTCGGTAAATACGCCGGAATCAAACGATACCGCTTTGGCGAGATTGAAAAGGATGATCTGGTGGGTGTTGTCACCGGTCTGGCATGGACGGAAGTTGGAGGTGAATTGCTCAGCATTGAGTCCGTCATGGTCCCTGGCAAGGGTAAAATGACGATTACCGGCAAGCTTGGTGACGTTATGACTGAATCGATTCAGGCCGCCAAGTCCTATGTACAGTCCCGTGCGACGGATTTCGGAATTGAACCTCCGGTTTTTACCAAGAAAGATATCCACGTTCACGTGCCTGAAGGGGCCACCCCGAAAGATGGCCCCTCGGCTGGTGTTGGCATGGTTACATCAATCGTCTCTGTTCTGACCGGCATTCCTGTCAACAAGGAAGTAGCGATGACGGGTGAGGTTACATTGCGGGGGCGCGTGCTGCCGATTGGCGGATTGAAGGAAAAACTCCTCGCTGCGCTCAGAGGCGGAATCAAGATTGTCCTCATTCCAAAGGATAATGAAAAGGACCTTGAGGAAATTCCGGATAACGTAAAACGCGGTATGGAGATCATTCCGGTTTCCGTTGTCGATGAAGTTCTCGAACGCGCCCTGACAACTCCGCTGACTCCTATAGAATGGGATGAGGATCAGGTGGTCCCTGATAACCTCGGGACCAATGTGGCCGAAGAGGATGATCCCGGTGATGTGATCACTCACTAGATGTTTAATCCTTAAAAAAGGCGGGAAATCATGGAAATTCCCGCCTTTTTTATGATCTTGTGATTCGCCCGATTCGCCCGTTTTCAGGCTTTTTGGCCCCATTACCGGGGGCCTGGGAGAGCAAACTTACAACATTTTCGGGTTTTTTATCCCTCAAACATCCTTATAGACCGGGCACTTAGCCCGAAAACCGCAGTTTTCCGCGAAAAAGCATCTATGGCCGATTGACCTGTTTGTTGTGCGGCCTATAACATCTGGCATCAATCGGGCGC
>JAJFIJ010000106.1 GCA_021775105.1 Rhodospirillales bacterium
TTTCACCAGCGTTTGCGACACGGGTTTCTGTCCATTGCCAGATCAGAAGCTGATCGCTGCCGGGTAATCGACGCACGTGCGGATATTGATGAAGTGCATCGTCAGGTGCTGAGCGGTATTAACGTGCACTTTGATCTGGACCTGTCATGAATGCCAAGTCCGCTACCGCTGCCGCCGATGAAACCTGGCCGCCTGTTGCCAGGTTGAACCCCGATCTGAACGGTCACCAGCTGACAGAAAAGCTGCTTCTTGATGCCTTTCACAGTAAGCGGATGGCCCATGCCTGGTTGATTTCCGGCCCGAAAGGCATCGGCAAGGCAACACTGGTCCATCGGTTTGTCCGCTATGTCCTGTCCGAGGGCATAGCCGAAGACAGCGGGCCAGATCTGTTTGGCGACGATTTGCCCAAGGCTGATCCAGATAGCCTGTGGACGAACCCCGGATCGGCGGTTTTTCAGCGCATTGCTGCGGGCGGACATGCGGATCTGATGTGCATCGAGAGGTCACTGAACAAGCAGGGTAAACTCCGGGCAGAAATCGTTATCGATGATGTGCGGGGAGTTGGTCGATTTCTTTCCCTGACGGCGGCGGAAGGGGGGTGGCGGGTTGTAATCATCGATAGTGCCGATGAAATGAACCGTAATGCTGCCAACGCTGTGCTCAAGGTTCTGGAAGAGCCGCCCGCCCGTGCCCTGCTGCTGCTGGTCAGCCATAACCCGGGCCGTCTGCTGCCAACGATCCGCTCCAGATGCCGGAAAATTGTTATGCCGGGGTTATCTGAGCCGGATATGACAATACTGCTTGAAAAGTATCTTCCTGATGTCAGCGCAGCTGACCGTGACGGATTGGCTAATCTGGCGGGCGGCAGCATTGGCCGGGCCATTGATCTGTCAGAAGCCGGAGGGTTGACGCTTTATCGTGATATCCTCCGGTTGCTTGGGACTTGTCCCGGTGTTGATGTTCCTCAGTTGCATAAAATTGCCGGAAACTGCTCGAAAGCAGGGGCGGACGAGACCTTCCGCACAGCGATGGAGATATTGCTCAATATCCTGTCCAGACTGATCAGGGAATTTGCCGCAAACCGGGGGGGAGGTGAATTAGCTCCCGAAGAAGCAGAGCTCTTGCAGCGCCTGTCTTCACGCGCCGACCTTGATAGATGGCTTGAGGTATGGGAAAAGATCAACAATTTGCTGGACCGCACGGATGCGATCAATCTTGATCGGAAACAGGTGGTCCTGAATGTCTTTCTCGACATTGATGGTGCCGCCCGTTCCGGCCAGCGGTAACCGTATTTTCCCTGCCGGTCATTTGGTTACCCATGAACAAGAGCTACTACGTTACCACACCCATCTATTACGTTAATGACGTGCCGCATATCGGACATGCCTATACGACGCTGGCCTGCGATGCGCTGGCAAGATTCAAGCGTCTCGACGGGTATGATGTCAAGTTCCTGACGGGTACAGATGAACACGGACAGAAAGTTGAAAAATCAGCGGAGGCGGCCGGGATGCCACCGCAGGGATTTACCGACCGGGTATCACAAAACTTCCGTGACCTCGCGGATTTCATGGACTTTACCCACGATGATTTTATTCGTACCACCGAAGCGCGCCATTTCCGGGCGTGTCAGGATATCTGGAAACGCCTGAAGGATGCGGGCGATATTTATCTGGGGTCGTATGCGGGCTGGTACGCGGTTCGCGATGAGGCGTTTTACGGCGAAGATGAACTGAAAACTGTCGATGGCAAGAAGATCGCGCCGAGCGGAGCCGAAGTTGATTGGGTCGAAGAACCCAGCTATTTCTTCCGCCTGTCTGCTTGGGAAGACCGCTTGCTTGCCTATTACGAGGCTAATCCAGATTTCATTCTGCCCAGTTCGCGGCGGAATGAAGTCCTCAGTTTCGTCAAAGGGGGATTGCAGGATCTGTCGGTTTCGCGGACTACGTTTAAATGGGGTGTTCCGGTGCCGGATGATGATGAACACATTATGTATGTCTGGCTTGATGCGCTGACCAACTATATTACGGCGACCGGATATCCGGACACCGACAGCAGTGATTATCAGAAATTCTGGCCCGCTGACCTGCATATGGTTGGCAAGGATATCCTGCGCTTCCATGCAGTCTACTGGCCAGCCTTCCTGATGGCGGCCGGTCTGGAGGTGCCGAAACGTGTCTATGCACACGGCTGGTGGACCAACGAAGGGCAAAAGATTTCAAAATCGCTGGGTAATGTGATCGATCCGATTGAGCTGGTGAACAAATATGGCCTTGATCAGGTCCGCTATTTCATGCTCCGTGAAGTACCGTTCGGTAACGATGGTGACTTTTCGCATCGGGCGATGATCGGCCGGGCCAATGGTGAGCTTGCCAACGACTACGGAAATTTGGCACAGCGCGTGCTGTCGATGGTTTTCAAGAACTGCAACGCGGCAATGCCGGATCCGGGGCCTTTCACGGCTGATGATAACGTCATGCTGTCTGCGACCTATGGTCTGCTAAATACTGCGCGCAAACACCTTGATGTTCAGGCCTTTCATGAAGTGCTGGAAGCAATCTGGGTGGTGATCCGCAAGGCCAATGCTTATGTCGACGCGCAGGCCCCGTGGAAGCTGAAAAAAGAAGACCCCGAACGGATGAAGACGGTGTTGTACGTATTGTCAGAGTGTGTGCGCAATCTGGCTCTGTTGACCCAGCCATTTATGCCGGAGGCCTCGTCGAAACTGCTCGATCAGCTCTGCGTCGCTGAAGAGGCCCGCAGTTTTGCTTCTTTCGGTCCTGAAAGTGCCCTTAAAGGTGGCTTTCAACTCGACAAACCGGAAGGCGTGTTCCCGCGGCTCGACGTCGAGGAATAGCGCCGGATTACAACAATGACTGTAACCGTCACTTTTGTTGGTTCAGGCGATGCCTTTGGGGCAGGGGGGCGGTTTCAGACCTGTATACTGGTTGACGCGCCGGGAACGCGGTTTGTTATTGATTTTGGTGCCTCAAGCCTGATTGCGCTGAACAAGCTCAATATTCTTCATAATAGTATCGATGTGATTGTCCTGACCCATCTGCATGGCGATCACTGTGGCGGTATCCCGTTTATGCTGACCGATGCCATGCTGGCGGCCAAGCGCCAAATCCCGTTGACCATCGCCGGACCGCGCGATACGGAAAAAAAACTCGCCAACGTTTGTGAGGCAATGATGCCCGGTATGAGCGTAATGGTACCAAAATTTGAGCTGAACTACCGCGAAATCGATGTCATGAGACCGACAGGGATCGATGATTTGATGGTAACCAGCTTTCCAGCTGCTCATACCGGCGAAACCAACCCGACATCGGTTCGCATTGAGGTGGCAGGCAAGGTTATCTCCTATACGGGCGACAGCGCCTGGACCAAACATATTCCGGATCTGGCCAGGAATGCGGACCTGTTCATCACGGAATGCTATTACCACGAAAAACCTGTGCCCTTTCACATGAACTATCCGGACCTTCAGGCCCATGCCGATGAACTCACCGCAAAGCGCACCGTGCTGACGCATCTCAGCCACGATATGTTGACACACAAGGATAATGTTCCCGAAGAATGCGCGTATGACGGCATGGTGATCGAGATATAGGATGCTGTTTCGGTCGGGTGGCCCTGTGTGAATCCAGCGGTTGCAGCTCATCACTTCTTGTTAATGCTCGCAAAACCTGATGGCTGTCTTAATCAGGGCTGGACTGGTCGACGTTAAACCGCTGGTCGAAGTATTTTGTTATGTATCCCAAAATTTATCGGTAATTGCAGAAACCGGGCGAAGTGCCGGGAATTGCAGCTGCTGCGGCAAAGTTTGGACTGCGATGCGAAATCCAGCGTGAAAATCGCGTTTCCGGAATGGCGAGGGATTATTTCGAGATAGGAAACGCGCTGTTACAAGAATTGTTCGGGGCGTATATTCATCATTTTACGAAAGGAGAAGATGAGGAGGCAGTTCACCGACAAGACAGTGTCGCATCGTATTCAAACGGTCGCGTATACCAAGTGGGTTCGACAAACAGTCCGAGATGACCGGACAGGTTGCGGGATTTTTTGACCGTGAAGGAAGCGATCTGTCCCTGTTTCAGGCGCATCCGTCTGGCACTGACCGGATATTTTTTTGTTCCCTCGATGCGGAAAATGGAAAATGACCCGGCTTTTGGCCAATCCGGACCCTGATTTTGGATTTTGAACCTTGATACCCCGTTTGAACAAGATGTACTGATCTCAAGCTTCATCTGGCTGGCACCGGGGCTGCTTGCGTCGATCTGAATCTGGACTTCAGTTACAGGCGACTCGTCACTCTGCTCATCACCTGCTGCGGTCGAGAAGTTATTGAGCTCTGCAGCTTCCTGTTCGTCGGCCAGACACTGTACGGTCTGAAGACGAGCCCTGGAGGCATTCTCATACTCTGAAAGCTTGTCGCCCCTGAGAGTGATAATCTCACCTTTATGTTTGAGGCGTGCGGCTTTACCGCTAGCGTTAATTTTTTCAATAGTTTTAAGCTGTTTTTCCAGATGTGAAATATAGGGTATCCAGTTCCCGTTAAGTCTGCGTTTCACATAAGATCTGGCGCGATCATGGGTCAGCGTCTTCCAGAGTTGATAATCAGGAAATTCGGTACATTGAGCACGCGCATCACTCGCAAAAAAAGCGGCGATCAAGATGGTAACGAGAGCGGAAAGCAAAATGTTTTTATTCATGAGAATCTACCTTCAAGATTCGATTACGCAGTTAATATCTACAATCGATTCAATCTTTAGGTGTTTTGCTGAGCGTGACTAACATTGAAAAACCACTATCTAAAAATACACTAAATCTTCAAAAATGAAGAACGTATCACGAACGAGAACATAAAAAGAACATGATTTTCTGCGGTATCCAGCAAATTTTGCTCATAGCGGTTTGAAACGGAGGCAGTGCTTGCTCATGGCTTGAGTGTTCCACAGCTCTTTCTTGTTCGGAAATGCTGTTGGTTACCGACGTTTCGGTGGTAGCTGAAGTTTACTCCGGCGCACGACCATACTGGTAATATCGTCGTGCTGATCAGCATCGCCGACGAAATCGTCGATGATGGTGTCGATATGGTCAACGATGGCTTCGGCGCTGGCTTCATGGATCAATGAGAGGCCTCTGGCCAGGCCTTCTTCGCCCAGCGGCAGGCGAGCTTCGTTGAAGGCTTCTGAGGCGCCGTCAGTATAAAGATAAAGGTAGTCACCGGGGTTCATCAGAACGCTGTCTTCGTCGTATTCCATGTCTGCCATAATGCCCAATACGACGCCATGGCCTCCTGCCAGTTCTTCAGGTTCCCCCGTGACGCCACCCTTGAACGGGAGCTGGTGACCACCATTGGCAAACCGGATTTCAGATATCGCAGGGTCCAGCACAGCATAGAAAACGGAAACAAACATTCCGGAAATCTGGTGTGCGCAGAGAAGATCATTAACCTGATAGAGGCAGTCGGCGGGCGAGACGCCGGGTGTCATGGCGACGGAGCGAATCAGCGTGCGGGCGACGGCCATATAAAACGCTGCGGGAACGCCCTTGCCCGATACATCGGCGACAACAATACCGGTACCGCCTTCGGGCAGCACAAATATGTCATAGAAATCACCGCCCATGGATTTTGCCGGACGCATGCGGGCGGAAAACTCATATCCGGCGGTTTCGGGAAATTCCGTCGGCAAAATCTTCTGCTGAATGTCAGCGGCGATATCGACCTCTTTCTTGAGGGCTGAAAATTCGGCCCGGTCGTTCCAGTTGCGCCGCCGTCGCTCGACCGTCTCCAGAACCCGCTCAAGCGTTGCGGCAAAGTCATCGGTACGGATCGGTTTGACAAGAAAATCAACGGCCCCCTGATTCATTGCGCTTCTGATCAGCGCCAGATTCTCGCCGGACGTCAGGGCGACACGCGGCACGCGAAAGGTCCGGTCCTTGATCTGATGAAATAGCGACATGCCGCTGATCGGGCCACGGTCGATGGCGATAAAGGCAATATCGAAATCGGCGCCGGAAAGGATGATCTCCAGTGCTTCCGCATCCGAAGCGGCAAACGCGCAGTCATTGTCGGCATCTGCACCAAGGTCGGTAAAAACATCAACAAACAGCTCTCGTGTTGCCGGGTCGTCATCAATGATCAGGGCTCTGGGCATAAACAGGTGAGGGGCGATATTGTTGAAGGGGAGCCCATGGTAATCGTGATTTGCACTAGCCGAAAGCGCTATATTGCCGCTTCCGCTACACCCC
>JAJFIJ010000107.1 GCA_021775105.1 Rhodospirillales bacterium
CTTTGTGAAAACCCCGGCACCTATTCTTATGAAGACCTTGTCAAACCGCACCAGCTTGAGGAACGGGTCTACCGGTTCCGCTGCGTCGAGGCATGGTCGATGGTTGTCCCGTGGGTGGGTATTCAGCTCAGCGATATCATCAAGCGCCTGGCGCCGACGGGCGATGCCAGATATGTCGCGTTCGAGACCCTGAACGATCCCGATCGCATGCCTGGGCAAAGACGTCAGGTGTTGCGCTGGCCATACCGCGAAGGGTTGCGCCTGGATGAGGCGATGAACCCGCTGACGCTGTTTACGGTTGGTCTTTACGGCGAAGAACTGCCCAACCAAAACGGCGCGCCGATCCGTCTGATGGTGCCGTGGAAATACGGTTTCAAAAGCATCAAATCCATCGTTCGTATCTCGTTTACCACCCAGCAACCGCCGACGTCGTGGAATATGTCGGCAGCACGGGAATACGGGTTTTATTCGAACGTCAACCCGAACGTCAGTCATCCGCGCTGGAGTCAGGCCAAGGAACGCAACATCGGTGAGTTTCTTAAAAAACCGACCCTCATGTTCAATGGGTACGAAGAAGAAGTCGCCGCCCTGTACGCGGGCATGGACCTGAGGAAGAATTACTGAGCATGAGCGGTTCCGAAGGCTCGACAGTCGCGGCGTCAGCACCAATACTCAAACCCATGTCCAGCGATAGCCTGATCCGCCGCGTCCTGAAGCCCGCTGTCTGGGTTCTCTGTCTTGCGCCAGCTGGCTGGCTGGCATGGCTGATCTGGCAGACATTTACGGTTAACCCCGATGCGCTGGGGGCAAATCCGGTTGAATACATCAACCGCTATCTCGGTGACTGGGCGCTGCGG
Source organism: Rhodospirillales bacterium (assembly GCA_021775105.1). Taxonomy (GTDB): domain Bacteria; phylum Pseudomonadota; class Alphaproteobacteria; order Rhodospirillales; family Casp-alpha2; genus JAJFIJ01. The sequence goes on from JAJFIJ010000107.1 coordinate 858, forward strand.
TTCCTGCTGATCGCGCTGGCGGTAACGCCCGTCAAACACCTCACCGGCTGGAAACAGATTACCCGGTTCAGAAGACTTCTCGGCCTGTTCGCGTTCTTTTATGTGATCCTCCATATTTCCAGCTACATTGGCGTCGATCAGTTTTTCGACTGGCTGGCGATCTGGAAAGACATCGTCAAACGCACCTATATCACTGTCGGCATGGGCGCCTTTGTTATCCTGACCGCGCTGGCCGCGACCTCAACCAAAGGCATGATCAAACGCCTCGGCGGCAAACGCTGGACCAGACTGCACAAATCCGTCTACGTGGCGGGCGCGCTCGGCTGCCTGCATTTCTTCATGATGCGCAAGGGTTTGCAGCTGGAGCCGATTATCTATGCCGGAATTTTATTGGCGCTATTTGCGGTGCGGGGCGTGAATGCGCTCAGGAAACGTGCTTAACACCCCCACCAGTTCTGCCATATGATCAATCGTCAATACGGCACCGGCATCAACAAGCCGTTGACCGTCTGTGTCTGGCGCATATCCGATTACCGGCATACCCGCGCTTTTTGCGCTCTGAACGCCGGCAACGGAATCTTCAATCGCAAGACCCTGACGGGGCTCAAACCCCAGAAATTGTGACGCCCTGATATAAACTCCGGGATCAGGTTTGTGACGCCCGTCGTCGTGGCTGGACAAAACCCGATCTTCAACAACATGGTCGAGCGACAAGGCGACGAGGCCGATATTAACAAATGATCTTGGACTACCACTTGCTACGGCCAGAGGCAGCCCTGCTTGCGCAACCGCACTAACGGCATCTACTGCCCCAGCGATGGGTGATACTTGCTGGTAAACCTCGGACGCCGCGCGTTCGATTACCATCTTCGCCCAGCCTGAAGGGAGCTTGATTCCATAATCTGCCTCAAGGGCCGGAACGCTCTTTGCCAGATTATCGCCCCGGTATTTGTTGAGAAGGGTATCAATATCGACATCCGCTCCGACCCTGGTCAGGGCATCCGCGACCAGGGCAAACCAGGCACTGACCGTGTCGGCGAGCACGCCGTCAAAATCGAAAACAACGAATTCTGTGTTTTGAATCACAAGGGTCCACCGCGCTTTCTTAATCCGGGGAAACTGACATCACATCCTGCCGATAAACCGGAAGACCCCTTACATAACACGTCGGCTGGTATAAATGCGTATCGTTCCAGTTATCTCCCATCCCCATATCGGTGACCAGCGGAACGTTCGGGCTCACGCAGATGCCCGGTTTTTGGCCCGCCAGTCGACCCAGTCAATCGGGCTTTCGGCGACCACGTTGAGGCTTTCCAGATTGAAACCGTCCAGAAACAGCACGAGGTTCTGACAATCGTACCGTGCGCTCGGCGAAAGGATACCGTCGAAGCCCATAAAGGCCGCCGCAGCCCCGATCTCCTGTGTCCGCGCATATAGCAATTGGGCGTATTTCGCCTCTTCCACGCCAAGGGCAACAAGATCGGCCATATTTAACAAGATCAGTGTCCGGTCCGTCACAGCATGCAGCTCAAAAAGATTGTGCCGCATTTTCGACGGAAACACAGATTGTCCACGGTTCAGATGAAAATGGATTTCGGCAATCGCTCCGTCGGCTGCTTGGGCGGAATAGAGAACACTCAGGTGCGACGGATTCCAGCGACCCGCGCCGCGCGACCCGTCCAGGACCGACCGTCCGTCCCTGACAACCCGCCAGATGGTGCCGCCAAAGGCGTGGCCGTCCAGCTCATCAAGCGCATCAAGCAGCCGATCATCATGGACCCGTCGCCCCACAGTCATTTAGAGATAAACCCCACTGTCGAGGCGTTCGATCACTTCCAGAACCTCGGCCGAACGTCCCTCATTGATCAGGTCATAGGGTCTTTGCCCTTGCAGTTGCGGATGCGGCGACTGCAGCCAGAGGCGGACTTCGTCCGGTTCATAAAAATCGGACAGGCGCTCCGCCACCCATCGCAGCTCTGCGATAGTGGTCTGCTTTTCAATGGTCGGGGCACCTTCCCCCTGACTCCACCGCGTCACTGTCGGCGGCGATACGCCCAGAATATTGGCAATATCCCGGCCCTTCAGACCTCCAAACTCCTTCAGACCGGCAACCAGTCTTGATACGGCAGTTTCTTTCATGGCAACATTAGTCATGCCAAGGTCCTTTTTGAATTTTTACCCTGTCGCCCGAATGCCCTGACAATTCATTTGCAAAATTGGTTGGACCCAGCTGTTCGTGAAGATTCGTTAACGTTTCTTCAAATCGAATAAGGCGGGTGTTAGCATTGGATATCTTCTTTTTTGCATCATCATCAATCTTTTTAAGATTCATTGCCCTGCCAGATAGACGACGTGCTAGTTCAATGTGTTCAGAAATTAACCGGTCTGCACGCATGGTCTCTGGAGTTTGAGATAAATCACTAACTTGTCGACCTTTCTGAACCATTAGATGAGCCTCTGGATAACTCAACATCCGTTCAATATCTCCACAACATGTATGGTCCGGACATCCGAACATCTCACGTGAAGTTCGGGCGTCTTCAAACATTTTCCGGGCATCTCTTATCTTAAGACGACGGTCCAGAGCTGGAATATAGACGGTCTTTACTTGCCCAAAAGAACCCTCCGTTTTCGGTTTCAGCCATTCCTTTGCGGAAAATCGCTCTTTACCAGATATGCCATGAGAAAACCCACTCGAAGCTCCAAATGCACATAGAGCGAGAGAGGCGAGGCCCCCAACTTGATCCGCGATGATTGGGCGTCCCAATGCATGAAAAGAAAACAAGCCCTTTATGCAACGCGCTACCGCAGCAGCTTTAGAATCTGCACCAAATCCAGAAATTCTCAACCAAAGACAATCAAACGGCATGTCGCGCAGACCATTGATCAAACCGTCTCGAAATTCAGGGTCACGGAACTGGGAATAGGTGATGATTAAAGGATAGTCGATTGAAATTTCTGCACCGCCTTTGCGGTCAAGTGATTGACGCAATGCAATGCATGCGCGGCGGTCAACTTCAAACCAGTGATATTGATCTTCTCCGAGATAATGTGTCGGAGCCATGACCGAACTAATTTTCTTTTCAACAGCGAAATCAGCTACTTGATCAACTACAGTGCGATTTGTGCTCGGTATGAAGAAGTCGTCAATTTCAAGAGGACGATCCTTATTCGACCAAGGCGCCGCTCGAACAGCGCTGCTGAAACGACCGGGCGCACTCAGTTCAGCAACATTAGTGTCGAGAACAATTTCAGCATTCTCATCATGTATCGACCTTATCAAACTGGATTGGCGCTCAAAATTGGCAGCGTCAATTACAAAGCGTTGACCATCCAACTTACCCGCACTCAACAACTGTTCAGTTTGAACATGGTCGGAGTATCCAACGCGGGTAAATTGTGCAATCTGGCGAGGTCTACTGTGTAAGTAATGTATGTTTTGTGACATTCATATCCTCCATTTATAATATTGCATAAAAATTTCATAAAATCAAGTCATGAAATTTTCATGCAATATTTATCCAGTTGCCGCCACCTCCGCCGCCAGCAAATTCCTGAACACGTCAACGAAGCCCATAAAATCGGCTTCTTCGGTCACCAGCGGCGGGTCGATGCGGAACATGCCGCCTCGATTGCAGACGATGTAACCCTGTTTCAGCAATCCCTCATATATCCGGTCACCAACCTCGCCATCGACGAAATCAATACCGTAGATCATTCCCCGTCCACGGACTTCGCGGATATTGTTATCGTCGGTCAGGGTTTGCAGGGCGGCCAGAAACTTTTTGCCCTTGTCGGCAGCTTTCCGGATCAGGTTTTCATCGCGGAATACGGCAATAACCTCATGCGCAATAGCCGCGGCCATCGGGTCGTTCTGGTGCGACTGCATATATCTGAATGTGCCCTGTTCCAGCTCCTTCGCGGTGCGCCGGTTGATGGCGAGCGCGCTCACCGGATATCCGTTCCCGAGTCCTTTTCCCATACACAAAAAATCAGGGTCGATTTCGTAATGGTTGCAGCCAAACCATGCGCCGGTTCTGCCCATTCCGGTGGTGACTTCATTGACCAGTATTTTGCCGCCTCGACCCTGGATCAGGCGTGTGATGTTTTTTATCAGGGATACGGGCGGAAAGCGGACGAAACCGGACGCACTTCCCGGCTCGAAAGCGAAAATCGATACGGCGTCCGGAATGCCCTGCAACCTCGGACAATCGCTTTTGCAGTCCTCCCGGTCCGGACAGATGGCGCATTCCTGCCAATCGAACTCAAACCAGCCGTCGCCGCGCTCCGTCGTTGCGCTGTATGATCCAAAATAGGCGTCATGCAGGCAGAGTGTGGCGGCGTCCGGCGCAATATGACGGCACATCTGACGCGCGAGTTCGACAGCCTCGCTGCCGGAGGACAAAAATACGCATTGCCCGGCGTCCATGTCGGCAATCGAGAGCACGGATCGGGCGGCTTGCTCAACAATGTTGCTCGAATAACAGAAACCGGTGTGAGCGATAGACTCAGCCTGCCTGGCCATGGCGGCATTGATTCTCGGGTGCTTGTGACCCAGCGGCAGGCACCATACCCCGGATTCCAGATCAAGATAGCGGTTTCCCCCGGCATCGACCAACCAGGCTCCGTCACTGTCGACAATATCGGGAACTCGGATGTCATGCCCTGTGCAATTGAAAACGCTGCTCATTGAAAACCCCATTCTTGCTGCGAAGATCGGACCGTTCGCGATGATACCGTTGTGGCCAGTCTATCTAATGCGCATCATCCCAGTTATCGCCGACCCCCATATCAACGACCAGCGGCACATCGAGGCTGGCGGCGGATTCCATGGTTTTTTTGACGATGGTCTGGGTTTTTTCCATTTCGCCATCGGGGACTTCGAAGATCAGTTCATCGTGGACCTGCAAGAGCATTCTCGCCGATGATCCGCCTGATGTCAGGGCGTCGGGGACGGCGATCATGGCGCGTTTGATGATATCCGCCGCACCGCCCTGAATCGGCGCGTTGATGGCAGCGCGTTCGGCCATACCGCGCATGTTGGGGTTCTTTTCGTTGATCCCGCGGACATGGCATTTGCGGCCAAACTCGGTCATCACGTAGCCGAATTTTTTGGCTTCTTCCTTGGTCCGGTCCATATAGGCGCGAATGCCGGGGTAGCTCGTAAAATAAGCGTCGATATATTCCGCCGCCTCGCCGTTGCCGATTCCGAGCTGGCGGGCCAATCCAAACGCCGAAATGCCGTAGATGATGCCGAAATTGATGGCCTTGGCACGCCGCCGGGTCATCGGGTCCATACCTTCAATCGGTTCACCAAACACCTGATTGGCGGTGATCGCGTGAATGTCCTGGCCTTTGTGAAAGGCGATCTTGAGCGCATCGATATCGGCGACGTGGGCCAGCAGGCGCAGCTCGATCTGCGAATAATCGGCGCTGAGCAACTGAAAGCCTTCTTCGGCGATAAAGGCTTTCCGAATTTTTCGCCCTTCTTCCGTGCGGATCGGGATGTTCTGCAAATTCGGGTCCGATGACGACATGCGCCCGGTTGATGCACCGGCCTGATTATAGGAGGTGTGCACGCGCCCGGTGTTCGGGTTGATTTCGGTGATCAGGGCATCGGTGTAGGTGCTTTTCAGTTTCGCCAACTGCCGCGCCTCGAGAATTTTGGCCGGCAGCTCATGGCCCTGATGGACAAGCCCTTCCAGCACGTCGGCGCCAGTCTGATAGGCGCCCGTTTTGGTTTTCTTGCCGCCGGGAATGCCCATTTCATCAAACAGGATTTCCCCCAGCTGTTTGGGCGATGCGATGTTGAACGCGCGCCCCGCCAGCGTGTGAATTTCGGTTTCCAGCACGGCAAGGCGCTTGGCAAAATCATCGGACAGACGTTTCAGTTCCGTCGCATCAACGCGAATGCCCCGGCGCTCCATATTGCCGAGCACCGGGATCAGCGGTCGTTCCAGCCGCTCATAAACACTGACCATGTGGTCTTCGGCTAGGCGCGGTTTGAACTGATTGTAAAGCCGGAGTGTCACTTCCGCATCTTCGGCGGCATAATCAAGCGCCGCCTCGAGCGGCACATAATCAAACGTCACCTGGGCCTTGCCGGTGCCGGCAACCTCCTTGAATTTGATCGTCTCATGGTCAAGAAAGTCGCGCGCCAGCTCATCCATACCGTGCCCGTGCAGACCGCCTTCCAGACAGTAAGAAAGCACCATCGTATCGTCCACCGGAGCGACGGAAACACCCCTTTTTTCAAAGATATGGCAATCATACTTGATGTTTTGCCCGATCTTTATTACACCGGGATCTTCAAGTAATGGTTTAAGAAGAGTTAAGGCAACATCTGAGCTGATTTGCACGATTTCTTCGGCTTTTTCATCAATCGGGTCATCGAGCAGATCAAGCGTGCGCTGTGCCTTGGCCGATTTATGCGCCAGCGGGATGTAGCAGGCCGACCCCGGACGGGTCGCCAGTGAAATCCCGACCAGTTCGACCTGCAGGGCATCAAGACCGGTGGTTTCCGTATCCACGGCAACCAGGCCGGTGCGGCTGGCCTCGGCAATCCAGCGCTCTAGCGCCTCAACCGTCTGCACCAGCTCATATTCCGGCCCCTTGTCGGCAGACTCCCCGCCATTATTCAGTGTTTCTTCCGCCGATACGCCCATTTTCGCCGACACCGAGCCGATCAGCGACTTGAATCCCTGTTCCTGGAGGAACCTCAGCAGGGTTTCCGGGTCCGGTTTACGGACAACGAACTCGGAAATGCGCCGTTCCAGCGGCACATCGTCCTTGAGAGTCACCAGTTCGCGTGAAATCCGCGCCATATTGGCCTGTTCGAGCAGTTTTTCGCGTCTTTTCGGCTGTTTTATCTCTCCGGCGCGCTCAAGCAGGGTTTCAAGATCGCCATACTCATCAAGCAACTGGGCCGCAGTTTTCACGCCGATTCCCTGCACGCCCGGCACGTTATCGGACGAATCACCAGCCAGAGCCTGCACCTCAATCACTTTTTCCGGTCCGACACCGAACTTCTCGAACACCTGCTCGCGGCCAATCACCTTGTTTTTCATGGCGTCCAGCATGGTCACCTGATCATTGACCAGTTGCATCAGATCCTTGTCGGACGAAACGACCGTGACTTCGGCGCCCATTTCGGCGGCTTCACGGGCGTATGTGGCGATAATATCGTCGGCTTCATAGCCTTCCAGTGAAATCGCCGGGACATTCAGGGCCTCGGTCGCTTCACGAACCAGGGCAAATTGCGGGATCAGTTCGTCCGGCGGCGGCGGTCGGTGGGCCTTGTATTCGGGGTAAATATCGCTCCTGAAGGTTTTCCGCGCCTTGTCGAAGATCACCGCGATATAATCCGCTTCGGTGTCTTCGATCAGTTTCATGATCATTTTGGTAAAGCCGAACACCGCATTGACCGGCGTACCGTCCGGTCGGGTCATCGGCGGAAGACCATGAAAAGCGCGGAAAATAAAGCCCGAACCATCGATCAGAAAGACATGTCTGGGCGCGTTGCCGTCGGTCATAAACCACCCCTGAATTGCGTGAACCCGATTGGAAAACTGACCCCGACTTTACCCTTCCGACACGGCGGGGCAAAGCACGATCCGGTGAACCGGAGAGGAAAATCCGGTCAGAATCGGCAAAAAAAGGAGCAATTTTGACTGATTTTTATTTCATCATATGTCCGGATATGTCGGAATTTTATCCTCAGACAGCCTGTTGTGACCCAAAAATTCGGATATTTCATTCAGTTTAGTGAAAATTTGTCACAAAACAGGGTAAATTATACAAACCTGCGAACTCTAATCACGCTTCAGTGAGCGGTGGTGATTCGCTTTGTTAACCATTTCTGTGTACCCTTGTACTCACGATCAGACAGGGCAAATAAGCAGAAAGCTTATGGATTGACCCAAAAGGCAAAAAACAAGGACAGGAGTACCAACAAGGCGGACTTAACCGCCCAAGCCAATAAAGGGAGGGTTGCCCCGGCCGGAAGGCATGGTTTTCGGCCCCGAGATGAGGAGAATACTCATGAAACCCTTGATCAAGATCGTAAGCGCCAGTGCATTCGCGATGACCGCACTGTTTTCCCCATTGACCCTTACCAGCACAGCTGAAGCCCAACAGATGGTCCAGCGCGCTGGTCCCGTATGCGGAGACCGCACCGCGCTGATGACCCAGTTGAAGGGCAAATATTCGGAACAGCCCAAATCCATGGGCCTCGCCGCCAACGGCTCGGTACTTGAAGTGCTGACCGCCAAAACCGGCACCTGGACGATTCTGCTGACCACGCCCAACGGCATCACCTGCCTGATCGCGGCGGGTGAACACTGGGAAGACATGGAACAGCAGAACGCCGACTATACGCCGAGCTGAATAAAATCAGACGAGGATTTCAGGAAAATGAAAATCACTCAATTGAATGCCGTATAATTCTGCCTCAATGCCCCGCCGATACTTTCGCGCCTTCCCGGAGGACAAAGTGCTGTGAGCAGTAGGGGCAGGTGATATCGGTCTTTTCACCCATTTCAAGATAGACCAGCGGGTGCCCAAGCGCACCGCCGCCGCCATCGCAACCGACTGTTTTGCTGTCGCTCTCGATTGTTTCGCTGTCTGACATGCTGGCCTCTTGTTCGGGTCATCAGGATCGTCCTCAAATGATAGCTTCGGGTGACGGTGAATTCCAGACCCAAGACAGGTTTTTATCACCACCGGCAACGCGCGGATGGACGAAGGGCGGATCGGCGCTTATGTTTGGATGCTGTTCATCGATTTAAACGAAATTCCCTCATGGCCTCATCTTCACCCCCTTCTTCATCCGGCCCCGACTATGCGATCGAGATTTCCGGTCTCAGCAAGACTTACGCGCCGTCCAACCGCCAACCGGCGAAACAGGCGCTTAAAGATGTCTCGCTGAAGATTCCGCGCGGCTCGTTTTTTGCCCTGCTCGGGCCGAACGGGGCCGGCAAATCAACGCTGATCAATATCCTTGCCGGTCTGGTCGTCAAATCCTCGGGCGACGTCAAAATCTGGGACCACGATATCGAACAAGAGATGCGAAAAGCGCGCCGGGCCATCGGCATTGTGCCGCAGGAACTTAACATCGACCCGTTTTTCACACCGTTCGAAATGCTGGAACTGCAGGCCGGTATGTATGGCGTCGCCAAAGTCGACCGGCGCACGGCAGAGGTTCTCGATGCGGTCGGTCTGACCGACAAGAAAAATGCCTACACCCGCTCGCTGTCGGGCGGCATGCGACGGCGTTTGCTGGTCGGCAAGGCGATGGTTCACCAGCCGCCGGTGCTGGTGCTCGACGAGCCGTCCGCCGGCGTCGATGTTGATCTCCGTCGCCAGCTCTGGGCGCATGTGCAGGACATGAATGCCGAGGGCACGACGGTGCTGTTAACCACCCACTATCTCGAAGAAGCTGAAGCCATGTGCGACACCATCGCGATCATCAATCATGGCCGCCTGATCGCCTGTGAGCCGACGCCCGACCTGTTGTCCCGGCTCGACACCAAGGAGATGACCATCACCATCGAACAATCGCTCGACGTTTTACCGGACGGTCTCAATGCCTTTAACGGCGTGCTCAAGGGCGACAACAGGCTGGCCTTTCGATATCCGCCAAGCCAGGTATCGGCCGGGCAGATTCTCAACGCCGTTTACGGGGCCGGGTTGACGATTGCCGACGTCTCGACCGAGGAAGCCGAGCTCGAAGACATTTTCGTCAAGCTGACCCGTGAGCCGGAAGCGACCGCGCCAATATGATCTGGCGGGGCGCAAAGGTATGAAAAAGCGGGGAATCGGCCTGTTTCTGGTGCTGTTCATCGCTGCCTGTGCGCCCCGGCTTCACGCCCCCGGCCCGAAAACCGGCGAAGCGCAGCTGAGCGGGCAGGCGATCATTACCGCCGACGGCGCGCGGTTGCCGCTCCGCCAGTGGATGCCAGAAACCGGCACACCGCGTGCAGTTATTCTGGCGCTGCACGGGTTCAACGATTATTCCAACTTCTTCGATGATCCCGGCCAGTTCCTTGCCCAGCGCTACCGGATCGCGTCTTACGCCTATGACCAGCGGGGTTTTGGCGAAACCGCCAATCCGGGGAGCTGGGCCGGGGTCGCGGCCTATGCCGATGACACAAGGGAAGCTGTTCGACTATTGAAACAAAAGCACCCGGCGCTGCCGGTTTACCTGTTGGGCGAAAGCATGGGCGGGGCGGTGGCCATGGTCGCCATGAGTTCCCCGTCGCCACCCGACGTGAACGGCACGATATTATCGGCGCCTGCCGTCTGGGGGCGGGTGACGATGCCGTGGTATCAGCGGTTTGCGCTGTGGCTGGGGGCCAATACGGTGCCGTGGATGACGCTGACCGGCAAGGGGCTGAACATCAAACCATCCGACAACATCGAAATGCTGATCGAACTTGGCAAGGACCCGCTGGTGATCAAGGAAACCCGCATCGGCACCATCTACGGGCTGGTCAACCTGATGGATGCCGGGCTCAAGAGTGCGCCGGGCTTCACCGCCCCCGCGCTTATTCTGTATGGTGAGCTGGACGAGATCGTGCCGAAAAAACCAACCGCCATGATGCTGGAAAACCTGCCGGTCAAAAGCCGTGACGATCAGAAAACTGCGCTTTACCAAGGCGGTTATCACATGCTGCTCCGCGACATCCCGGCGGCGACCGTGTGGAAAGACATCGCCGCCTGGATAAAAGACCCGTCAAAACCGTTGCCATCGGGAGCCGACCGGCGCAATCTTTCGATCCTGACAGCCGAGGACTGAGCGATGCCCAAATCCCCCGATATTAGCGAGCTGAAACTGACCCCGTACTGGTGGGAATCGGCGCCGCGCCCGGAGGTTGATCTGGTCGATATTCCACCAATTGCCGACGTCGGCATTGTCGGTGCCGGGTTTGCCGGCATGACCGCGGCGCTGACACTGGCCAGGGCCGGAAAAAGCGTCGTTGTGTTTGATGCCATGCGCGCCGGTGAAGGGGCGAGCAGCCGCAACGGCGGGATTTGCAGCGGCAATATCAAATTCAGTTTTTCGGCAATGATCGAAAAATTCGGCCTTGAGCAAGCCAAGGCCATTTTCGGCGAAGGCATTGCCGCCCGAACGGCGCTGATCAAAATGATCGAAGACGAAAACATCGGCTGCGGGTTTAAAATGGTCGGCCGCTTCGATGGCGCCAATCATCCGCGCGATTACGATATCCTCAGCCGCGAAACGGATTTGCTCAACACACATCTCGATTTCGGCGCCCACATGGTCCGGCAATCGGAACAGCGCGAAGAACTCGGTACTGATCTTTACAAAGGCGGTCGCATTCGCCCCGACATCGGCGGTGTGCAGCCTGCCGAACTGCACGAGGGCATTTACCAAAGTGCGCTGAAAGCCGGGGTCACGGTAATCGACCGGACGGCGGTGACCAACATCTCCAGATCATCCGACGGCTTCACATTGAGCACAGCGCGGGGCGCGACCAAGACCGGCGACTGCATCGTCGCAACCAATGGCTATACCGATCAGGTGACGGCATTTCTCCGCCGTCGCATCATCCCGATCCCGAGCCAGATCATCGCCACCGCGCCGATTGACCCCGATTTGATGAACAAACTGATGCCGAAACGCCGGATGGTCGGCGATACCCGCAATCTTTATAATTATTACCGCCCGTCACCGGACGACAGCTGCATTGTGTTCGGCGGACGGCGCGGGGCCGATACCGATGATGACATGCAGAAATGCCTGCATCTTTATCATAATCTGGTCGAGGTTTTCCCCGAGCTTGAAGGCACAAAACTGAGCCATTCATGGTGGGGGTATACCGGTTATTCATTCGATTTCCTGCCGCATCTGGTGGTCGATGACGGCATTCACTACGCCACCGGGTTCTGCGGATCAGGGGCCGTGTGGGCACCCTGGCTCGGACGCAAGGCGGCCTACAAAGTGCTCGGCAACACGGAAGACTCCGGCTCGGTCATCGCCGAACGTCCGTTCCCGACCAAACCCTTCTACGACCTCAACCCGTGGTTCGTGCCGTGGATCATCCGCTGGTACGGGTTAAAAGACAAATTTTTGTATGGAAGAAAGTTTTAGGTTGTTTTTGGTCGCAATAAAGACGTTAGCGCAGATAACGTCCCTTACGTCGTCACTACGCTCGGGATTTGCTTGTTTGTAACGCAAATGCGTCGTCGCAAATGAAGGCATTCGCTCGGGATTTGCTGAGTCCCTCTAAATACCATTCTTGATTACTTCTCATCCATGATCGGATTTCTGAGCAGGCCGACATTTTCAATCTCGATTTCGCAGATGTCTCCGTCTTTCATCCAGACCGGCGGTGTACGCGCGTGGCCGACACCCGAAGGCGTGCCCATGACCAGCAGGTCGCCGGGCTCCAGGGTCAGGCATTCGCTCAGCAGTTCGACCGTTTCGGCGACCCCGAAAATCATCTGATCGGTGTTGGAATCCTGCATCACCTCGCCATTCAGCCGCGTCTGGATGCGGGACCCGGCACAGCCCGGGGGCAGCTCATCGGCGGTGACAAACTCTGGGCCGAAACCGCCGGTACCATCGAAGTTCTTGCCAATCGTCCACTGGCTGGTGCGTTTCTGGTAATCGCGCACGGAGGCCTCGTTGAACACCGAATACCCGGCAATGACAGACAAGCCGTCCGCCGCCTTGACATGCCGCGCCCGCTTGCCGACCACGGCGACCAGCTCGGCTTCATAATCAAGCCGCTCGGAAACGCGGGGACGGATGATTGGTGAGTTGTGACCGACCAGCGACGTCGCCGCGCGCATGAAAAACGACGGATATTCCGGTTTGTCGTGCCCGCCTTCAGCGGCGTGGGCGTAATAATTAAGACCAAGGCAGATGATCTTGCCGGGCCGGGCGATCGGCGGCAGAACCGTGATCGCGTCTTCATCGACCAGCGCCGCCGCCGGGGCTTCCGCCGCCGCATTGGCAAGGCTGGCCAGGGCGGCGGGATCGAGGGGGAGCACGTCCATGACATCGGAGACCACACCGGCCGAGACAAACGACAGATCAACCAGCCCCCTGCCGGTCCGCAAGCCGAGCCGTTTTTCTCCCGCCCTCTCAAAAGCCGTAAAGCGCATCTGCCGTCTCCGATCCGTGTTATCCAGGGGTTCAAAGTCCGAGGTGTTCTGGATATCAGATCATCGACATTTGTAAACCGGCAACAAAGCGGGCGACACGCCGCTGCCCATAACTGCTTGCGTGAAGGAGTCCAAAGGCGCTAGATTGCGCCCGCTCACCACAACCGACGCACCCGTAGCTCAGCTGGATAGAGCGCTGCCCTCCGAAGGCAGAGGTCACAGGTTCGAATCCTGTCGGGTGCGCCAGGTTTTCTAACATTTTGGTCCTTTTTAGTAATGCGCCGCCACCACATTGAGGCGCGTGCGGTGTCTTCCCGCCGGGGCGTTCCGGCGGGTTTGCAGGTTTGTTCTTTTGAAGAATAATTTACTTTCCGGTGCGCTGGCGGTGAAAGGTGTTACCCATGTTCCCGGTCTGAAATGTTACCTATGTTTATGGTTGCTCATGGTGTCTTTTTCCGACATCTTCGGATTACCCCCATACCTTGACCGTACTATGGGATTTCGCCGATCAGGACGCTTTGCGGATTTTTGTCGGGGGCTGGTGACCGGGGACGGTGGTCGGGGTCTGGTCCGGAGTCGGGGCCTCTGTCGGCGTGAGGCGGGGGCGCGCCACACCTTCACGTTTCCTCTGCTCATATTCACGCATGAGATCGTGCAGGCTGTGTATATCCCGGTCTTTGTTCAGGTAGGGGCTGTTTTTCATGGTCCCAGAATAACCGCCTGAGATTAACAGACCGTCAATCAAACTGGTTAACAGACGCTAACGATAAACATAATTTTATCGGCTTTTATCGACATTTCGGCGGCAAAACAGGCAGTCAAAGGCCGATAAAAGCACACGTTTCCCCGGAACGCCTTATGAACGTTTGGGCACTTTCCGGGTCATGTCCGGCCTTGAAAAGGCAAAATCGGTGCCGTGTTCGGCTTGCAGGATATTTTCATGGAACAGGCGGGCGTAACCGGTGGCTGCCGGATCAATCGTCAGCGTCGGGGTTTCTGACTGGCGACGCTTGAGTTCGGCCTCTTCGACATTGAGGCGGAGCAAGCGGGCGGGCACATCAAGGGTGATGCTGTCGCCGTCGCGGACCAGACCGAGCGGACCGCCGATCGCCGATTCCGGGCTGACGTGCAGGACAATGGTGCCGGACGCGGTGCCGCTCATGCGACCGTCGGAAATGCGCACCATGTCCCGGACCCCCTGTCGGGCCAGTTTTCCGGGAATCGGGATCAGTCCGGCTTCCGGCATGCCGGGCGCGCCGCGCGGGCCAATGTTCTGCAGGACGAGGATATCGTCCGCGGTGACATCGAGATCGGGATCATCCATGCGGTTGGCGAGGTCCTCCAGTGAGGTAAAAACCACGGCGCGACCGGTATGGGTCATCAGCTCCGGCGACGCGGCGGATTGTTTGATGATCGCGCCATTGGGGGCGAGATTGCCCCCGAGAAAGGCAATGCCGCCTTCGCCATAAACCGGATCGTTGATCGGGCGGACAACATCCTGCGGCCACGGGTCGGGCATGACGCCGAGATTTTCGCCGAGCGTTTTGCCGTTGATCGTCATCTCATCCAGATGCAGCATACCCCGCAATTCATGCATCACGCGCGGCAGACCCCCGGCGCGGTGCAGGTCATCCATGTAGTGCTGGCCCGACGGTTTCAGGTTGACCAGCACTGGCGTGGTCCAGCCCATCTGATCGAACGCTTCGAGATCGACATCGATACCGAGCCGCCCGGCCATGGCGGTCAGATGGATGATCGCGTTGGTCGAGCCGCCGATCGCCAGCAGCACCCTGAGCGCATTCTCGAACGCCTTCGGGGTCATGATCCGGTCGGGCGTCAGTTGTTTGACGGCGATGTCGACGGCAACCTCGCCGGTGCGTTCGGCGATGCGGCGGCGTTCGGCGAGCACGGCGGGGGCACTGGCCCCGTTCGGCACCATTAGCCCCAGCGCCTCGACCAGGCACGCCATGGTGCTGGCCGTGCCCATCACGCCACAGGTGCCGACCGACGGCACCAACTGGTCGTTGACCTCGCTGATTTCCTGATCATCAATTTCGCCACCCCGGTAATTGGCCCAGAAGCGACGGCAATCGGTGCAGGCGCCGACCCGCTCGCCGCGATGCGAACTTGACAGCATCGGCCCGGTGACCAGCTGGATCGCCGGCACACCGGCACTGGCGGCCCCCATAATCTGCGCCGGCACGGTCTTGTCGCAACCGCCGATCAGGACCACCGAATCCATCGGCTGGGCGCGGATCATTTCTTCCGTATCCATCGCCATCAGGTTGCGCAGATACATGCTGGTCGGGTACGCGAAACTTTCATGCAGCGAAATCGTCGGGAAATCAATCGGCAGGCCGCCCGCCAGCATGACACCACGTTTGACCGCCTCGATCAGGTCGGGGATGTTGCCGTGGCAGGCATTATATCCGCTGTAGGTATTGGCGATGCCGATGATCGGCCGCGACAGGGCATCATCGGACAGGCCAAGCCCCTTGATGAAGGCTTTGCGGATGAACATCGAGAACCCGGCGTCACCATAGTTGGTCAGCCCGCGGCCCATACCCTTTTTGTCGTTCATGCGTTTGCCCTGTCCGCTTTCAGCTTAATAGATATCCGGTTCCCCGACCGGCGCGCCAAACGCGGTTTCGAGAAAATCGAAATCACAGCCGTCCGACGCCTGGGTGATGTGTTTTGAGAACATGTGGCCGTATCCGCGCTCAAAACGGGGCGGCGGGGCGGTCCAGTCGGCTTTGCGTTTCGCCAGTTCGGCGTCATCGACATCAAGCTGCAGCAACCGGTTTTCAACGTCGACGATGATCATGTCACCGTTCCTGACCAGGGCCAGCGGTCCGCCGATGTAGGATTCCGGTGAGACATGAAGAGCGCAGGCACCGTAACTGGTACCACTCATGCGCGCATCGGATATCCGCATCATGTCGCGCACGCCCTGTTTGACCAGCTTGACCGGGATCGGCAGCATGCCCCATTCGGGCATGCCGGGTCCGCCCATGGGACCCGCGTTGCGGAGAATCAGGATGTGATCGGCCGTGACATCAAGGTTTTCGTCATCAACCGCCGCCTTCATCGACGGGTAGTCATCAAACACCATCGCCGGGCCACTATGTTGGAGGAACCGCCCGTCCATGGCCGAAACTTTCATGACACAGCCGTCGGGTGCGAGATTACCCTTCAGCACAGCCAGCGCGCCGGTCGCATAAATCGGATTGTCGAGCGGGCGAATGACGTCATCGTTATAGACTTCGGCATCGGCAATATTGTCGCCGATGGTTTTGCCGGTGACAGTCATACAGCCCAGATCAAGATGGCCCTCAATCCGTTTCAGCATGGCCTTGAGGCCACCGGCGAAATAGAAGTCCTCCATCAGCCATTTGTCACCATTGGGACGGATGTTAGCGATCACCGGCACGTCCCGGCTGATTTTCTCGAAGTCATCGAGACTGATATCGAACCCGGCGCGCCGCCCGAGAGCGACGACATGAACGATGGCATTGGTAGAGCACCCCATCGCCATGGCCGCAGCGATGGCATTTTCGAACGATGCCCGGCTCAGGACTTTTGCCGGTGTCAGGTCTTCCCAGACCATATCGACAATGCGCCGACCGGTTGAGGAGGCAAGGCGGATATGGTTGGAGTCGGGGGCCAGAATGGAAGCGCCGCCCGGCAGGATGAAACCCATCGCCTCGGCGATCGAGGTCATGGTGCTGGCTGTGCCCATGGTCATGCAATGACCGTAAGACCGGGCGATGCCCTGCTCGACCTCGGACCAGTCCTGTTCGCTGATATTCCCGGCGCGCCGTTCGTCCCAGTATTTCCAGGAATCCGATCCGCTGCCCAGCGACTTGCCCTTCCAGTTGCCGCGCAACATCGGTCCGGCGGGAAAGAAGATCGACGGAAGGTTGGCACTGATTGCGCCCATCAGCAGGCCGGGCGTGGTTTTGTCACAGCCGCCCATCAGGACAACACCATCCAGCGGATGCGAACGGATCAGTTCTTCGGATTCCATGGCGAGGAAGTTTCGATACAGCATGGTCGTCGGCTTGACGAACTGTTCCGCCAATGACATGGCCGGAAGCTCGATCGGGAATCCGCCCGCTTGCAGGACCCCGCGCTTGATGTGCTCGACCCGGTCCTTGAAGTGCACATGACAGGGATTGATGTCGGACCAGGTATTGAGAATTCCGATCACCGGCTTGCCTGTCCAGTCTTCGGCATCATATCCCATCTGCATGGCACGCGAGCGATGGCCGAAGGACCGCAAATCGTCAGCCTCGAACCAGCGCTGACTTCTCAATTGTTTTGGCTGCTCATCTGTGCTCAATTTTGGCCCCCATTACTTTAAGTGCATTTTGCCTCATTACAGAATTAAGGAAACCCATAAATGTCAGAACTGACGCGAGACGACCTTGATGCCCTGACCCAATGGGATACGCCGACGATTTGCAACGCGCTCGAAATCACCAATCCCGAGCGGCGAGGGTCAGGTTTCACCATTGAGCCGCTGGTCTGTCTGGATCCGGGCCTCAAACCGATCATCGGTTATGCCCGCACCGCCATGATCCGGGCGGCCGCACCGCCAGCCAATACATCAGGAAAGGGGTCTGGGGAACGTGTCCCTTATTATGAATATGTGGCAAGCGGAGAAGAACCCAAGATTATCGTCATTCAGGATATCGACCCAAAACCGGGCGTTGGCGCCTTCTGGGGCGAGGTTCATACCGCCGTGCACAAGGGGCTTGGTGCACACGGTGCAATTACCAACGGCAGTTTCCGTGACCTGCCCGACAGCGCACCGGGGTTTCAACTGCTGGGCGGGATGGTCGGTCCCAGCCATGCCCATGTTCATGTGGTTGACTTCAATGTCCCCGTCAACGTGCATGGCATGGCTGTCCAGCATGACGACATCATCCACGCCGATCAGCACGGTGCGGTAATCGTGCCGGTTGATGCCGTTCGCCGGATTCCCGATGCCGTCGACCTGATCACCAGGAAGGAAGCAAAAATACTGGATGCGGCAAGAAAGCCTGATTTCAGTATCGACACACTTAAGGAAGCACTTTCCGAGATGAGTGAAATTCATTGACCGATCATCCTGCCGGTATAGGGTTTTTCGAGAAATGGCTGTCGCTGTGGGTTGCACTTTGCATATCAGTCGGCCTGATCCTCGGAAACCTTGCTCCCGGATTGTTTGAAATGCTTGCCGGGTGGGAGGTCGCTTCGGTAAATCTGGTTGTCGCCATACTGATCTGGGCAATGGTTTATCCGATGATGGTCAACGTCGATTTCGCCAGCCTCAAACACATCGGCGACCGACCCAAGGGACTGGTCGTCACCATTATTGTTAACTGGCTGATCAAGCCGTTCACCATGGCCGGGCTTGGGGTGCTGTTCTTCGAAGTTCTGTTCGCCGATCTGATTGCACCGGCAGATGCCCAGCAATACATCGCCGGGCTGATCCTGCTCGGCGCGGCACCGTGCACGGCGATGGTTTTCGTCTGGTCACAGTTGACGCGGGGAGATGCGACCTACACGCTGGTTCAGGTGTCGGTCAACGACATCATTATGGTCTTTGCCTTTGCCCCTATCGTTGCCTTGCTGCTCGGCGTGACCGATATCGCCGTGCCCTGGGAAACCCTGCTGTTGTCAGTTGTTCTTTACGTCGTTATTCCGTTGGCGGCGGGCTGGTTGACGCGCCGTCAGTTGGTCAGTCATGCCGAAAAAGGCATTTCCGGTGAAAAGGCCGTCGAGCGGTTTACCGCGGCAATCAAACCGGTGTCGATTATCGGCCTGCTGACAACCGTTGTTCTGCTGTTCGGTTTTCAGGGCAAGATCATAATTGAGCAGCCGTTTCTGATCGGTCTCATCGCCATCCCCCTGATCATTCAATCCTATGGAATTTTCGTGATTGCCTATGGTGCCGCCTGGGCCTGGAAAATTCCCTTCAATGTTGCAGCTCCCTGCGCACTGATTGGCACATCGAACTTTTTCGAACTGGCCGTCGCTGTCGCAATCAGTCTGTTTGGACTGGAATCCGGCGCCGCCCTGACCACCGTTGTCGGTGTGCTGGTTGAGGTGCCGGTGATGCTGTCGCTTGTCGCCTTCGCAAACCGGACCAAATACCTGTTTGCCGGAAATTGATTTACACCTGTTCACCTGACCTTTCGGTTTGGCGCTGGAAAATCGCTCAAGTCCCCGTTAAATTCAGGTTCAGGGACGTTTAATTCGGGATTCAGATTTATGGATGAAATGCAAAGAACAACGGAAGAAGCCATACGCATGGCGACTGAAGTCATGACCACTTATGGCCTTGATGTGATTGGTGCAATTGTCATTCTTGTCATTGGCTGGATGGCAGCAGGATGGGGGAAGCGTGTCACAACGCTGGGCCTCAACAAGACCGACAAGGTTGACGCCCTGATCACCGGTTTTGTGGCTAACGGTGTACGCTACGCGATCCTCATTTTTACCGGCATTGCCGTCCTTGAGCGTTTCGGGGTCGAGACGACAAGTTTTGTTGCTGTCCTTGGTGCCATGGGTCTGGCCATTGGCCTCGCCATGCAGGGCGCACTCAGCAATGTCGCCGCCGGGGTTATGATCCTGATGTTCCGCCCGTTCAAGGTTGGCGACTTCATCGAAGGCGGTGGAATTTCCGGGACCGTCAAAACCGTTTCCCTGTTTCTGACTTATATGAACACACCGGACAACGTTGAGATCATCTTGCCCAACAGCCAGCTCTGGAATGCGGCCATTCGAAACTACAGTTTCAATGACACGCGCCGCCTCGATCTGCTGTTCGGGATTGGTTATGACGATGATATCGACAAGGCCATCAAGATTATCAACGATATCATTGTCTCCGATGACCGTTGCCATTCTGATCCGGAACCGGTGGTCGTGGTCGGCAATCTTGGCGACAGCTCGGTCGATCTGATTGTCCGTGTCTGGTGCAAATCCGGAGATTACTGGGCCCTGAAATGGGACATGCTGAAGACCGTCAAGCAGACTTTCGACAAGAAAGAAATATCAATCCCCTACCCGCAACGCGACGTGCATCTCATTCAGTACGACGGCTGAACCTGACCTTCTCAGTCCCCCATCAGGTGCAAATGAACCGTGCGCCGATGGGGGCGGGACCGGTGTTCGAACAGATAAATTCCCTGCCAGATCCCAAGCACCGGACGTCCGTCTGCGACCGGAATATTCAGCGATACATCGGTCAGCGCCGAACGGATATGGGCAGGCATGTCATCCGCCCCTTCGGATGTGTGGCGATACAGTGACGGGTCTTCGCGAACAAGAGTTTTGAAGAAGTTTTGCAGATCGCGGAGAACATCCGGATCGGCATTCTCCTGAATTGTCAGGGATGCTGAGGTGTGTTGACAGAACAGCGTCAGCATGCCGGCACGGATGTCAGTGCCACCAACCCAGCGACAAACATCATTGGTGAAATCGGTCAGACCCTGACCTGACGTTTCGATGGCAATCTCTGTGTGCTGCTGAATCAAGCGATACCCTCTCGTTTGGTGATGACTTCATCTTAGGCCAATCCTGTTAGACCCGTCTTGCAATTAAATCACCCGGTTGGTACATATAGTCATGCTCGAACAAAACATGAACAACAGTGCGACTCGGGACATAACCCGTGGTGTTTGCCGATTGCTGGGCAGTATGGGGTATTGCGTCCTTCGTGAGTTCAGATTGACGTCCGGACGGCGGGTCGATGTCGCTGGCTTGAACCGCTCCGGAAAATTTATTGTCGCCGAAGTTAAATCCTCTCTGGAGGATTTCAGAAGTGATGGAAAGTGGCCGGATTATCTGGATTTTTGTGACGCCTTTTATTTTGCCGTCAATCCTGATTTTCCGAAAGACATCCTGCCCGCTGAGCACGGCTTGATCATCTCCGATGCCTATAGCGCCATCATACATAAAGAAGGTCTGGCATTATCCATGAACGGGCAGCGCCGCCGTGCCCAGACGCTCAGGTTTGCCAGAACGGCGGCGGATCGTTTGCAGAATTTGATTGATCCCGGACAATCAACCTGATCGGCGTTCGCCATCTTTGGATCGTTTTGCCAGATATTCCTGCGCTTTTTCAATGCGGTCCTGCTTGATCGTACGCAGAAAATCACCAACCGCATCACGCATCCCTGCAACTTCTTCTTCGGTAAACGTATTGCCTTCCGAATCCGGAAGAATTGCTTCCAGATCAATAATGAATTTCATAACGGTCATGGCGTCATCATCACGGGTAAACAACTGCTGAACGACGACGGTTGCACAGTCCTTCAGGGTTCCCGGTGTATGCGCGCTACGGATCAGGACGATAAACCCCATCTTTGAATCTTCAAAGACACTTTCCCAGTCTGTCACCCCGTCGGCTGTTTGGGGCCATGGGCTATGGTATTCTTCATCCATTGCGGAACCGTACATTCCTGTTGGTGCATCTCATCGAAGGCGCAAACAGACACGCCGCTCAAGAATCGCACCAACCTAGCGCAAATACCTATAAGGAAAGGTTAACCATAACGATGAAGCCGTTCACCGTTATGGTGTAACCAGCGCTTCGCACCCGCCATATCCGATGTCAGCCGATCAACCAGCCGCCAGAAATTTTTGCCATGATTATGTTCAACGATATGTGACACTTCATGAGCAATAACGTAGTCAAAGACAAATTCCGGTGCCAGAATCAACCGCCAGCTAAAAGACAGGTTGCCATTCGATGCACATGATCCCCAGCGTGACCGGGTGTCGCGAATCGATATGCGTCCGGCCTTATGGCCAAGCCGTTCGGTTTTGTCGGCAACCCGCAGGGTTATCTCACGCCGTGCTTCGCGTTTGATCCAGTCCGTTACCCGACGGGGCAGAAATTCAAGATCGCCGCTGGCATGAATACCCGTCTCGTCGCGCCATACACCGCGTCGGGCATCCGGATGATGGCGGATTTGCACATCCACACCAAGAAACGGAATGATCACGCCATCGGTGATGGGGATGCGTTGGGGCAGATTGGCAAGGCTGTCTTCAATCCACCCGGCCTTGCTCTCAACAAACTGAAGCGCTTCGCGCACACTTGCCCGTTTTGGCATGGTAACCGCGACCTTGTCCGGGTCATCTGCGCTCCGCCCACCCTCAACACGAAGGATCATGCGCCGCGCTTTCGGGTTATGGCGAAGCGCGACCGGCACACGCGACCCGTTTAAATCGACGAACTGAAGATTTTCCGGATCCCGTGCCACCTGTCTGATCAGCCTGTCTGAGCCATCTTAATCAGATGGCTGGCATCTGGTAATCGATGGCATCAAAAGCAGCGAACAGTTCGCTCGCTTTTTCGCCGCTCAAATTCTGAAGTGGTGGGCGCATATTCAGCCAGTCATCATTTCCGCAATGGCGCGCCATCAGGGTTTTCAGCGCCGGGGCTCCCGGAGGGAATGAGCTGATAACCTGACGAACCTGGGTCAGGGTTGCATTTGCCTTGGTGACGTCTTCACCCGCATGGAATCCGTTATAAACCTGACCGGCCAGCGACGATGCAACATTGGCGCACGCGGTAATGCAGCCCCCACCGCCCTGCTCAAGCAGCGACAGCAGAAGGTCGTCCGCACCGGCCAGCACACAGAATCCGTCGAAGTTTTTCGCAGCCCCTGCCATGTTATCAAAAACGCCGGAGCTGTCTTTCATGCCGACGACCGTATCAGGATAGGCCTTGATGAGCATTTCGATCAGGTTATAGCTGATCGGCGTCGCAGACATCTGCGGGAAGTGGTAGAGATAAATCTTCAGACGATCATCGGCGACACCCTGAATGACTTCTGAAAAGTGCGCAAACAACCCTTCATCAGACGGGGTTTTATAATAGAACGGCGGCAACATCAGCACACCTCTGGCACCGGCATTGACGGCAACTTTGGTCAACGAGATTGCATCTGACACCGCGCAACTGCCTGTCCCCGGCATCAACGTCTCTCCAGGCACGCCCGCCTCGACCAGTCCTTCGATAATACGAATACGTTCTTTCAGGCCGAAAGAATTGGCTTCTCCGGTGGTTCCGAGGATTGCCAAACCATCGCAACCATTGGCCAGCAGCCAGTTGCAATGTGCAGTCATCGCTTTTCCGTCAGGGGTTCCATCCGCAGTCTGCGGGGTCAAAGCGGCGGCAAGTACGCCTGTGAAACGGTCAGATGGTAAACTCAAGGTCTTCTCCTCTATTTTAAAATATTATGCCGGCCAACTGACGACATGGTTTTCAAGGTCATCCGTTTCGCGTTCGGACACAATTCGCCCACGAACAGAAATTCCAGCTGCATGCACTGTATCCGGGTCGCCCGATATCAACGGATGCCACCAGTACAAACTCTTCCCTTCCGCCAACAGGCGGTACGCGCAGGTTGACGGCAGCCAGGGGTAACGTTTCAAATTCTGATGCGTTAGAATCTGGCAATCAGGAACGTAGCGTTTGCGATCTTCGTAACTGGCGCAACGACAGGTTTCCGGATCAAGCAGGCGGCACGCAACATCGGTGTGAAAAATCTCGCCGGTATCCTCATTTTCCAGTTTGTTCAGGCAACACCGCCCACATCCATCACAAAGCGACTCCCACTCAGCCGATGTCATGTCGCCAAGCGGCTTGACTTGCCAAAAGGGTTGCTCAGCGGGTTCTGCGTTTTTAGTGCGACCGAACATTCGGATCGGCTCCGGGTCTGAAAAGAAAGGCGCATCCGTGCCTCTCAGAAAACCCGTGGTATACCAAGCCCGTCGATTTGGCAAGGCACGGGGACTGCCAATTAGCCCTCAACCGTATCAATCAGATGCAGAAATGACCCGGCCACGTTTTTATGCACCAGCCCAACCTGCCCGAGGTCTTCCCCGGCTGCGTTGCTGGTCCGAAAAAGCGGCCGGTCTTCTCCGGGTTTTGTAATTGAGGCGTAATGAAATTCGTGGCCGCGAAATCTCTGTCCATGCGCGCCCAGGGGTGAACCGGTCAGGGATATCATCTGGCGGTATCCGAGATGAAGTTTACGATTGGCAAAGCTGGTTTCGACACCCAGTAATCCCGCCATTTCATGGCGCACCCCATCAACATCGGTCAGCGCCTGTCCGAGCACCATGAACCCACCACATTCTCCGAAGATCACCTTCCCGTTCGCCGCCGCCTTTTTCAGGTGATCAACAAACCCGTTGGTCGACAGTTGTCCGGCGTAAAGTTCGGGATAACCCCCCGGCAGATAAACACTGTCGGCAGTGTTATCCGGCGCTTCTCCGGCCAACGGAGAAAACGGCAGAATTTCCGCCCCCGCTTGGCACCAGCCATCCAGTACGCCGTGATAAACGAAGGCGAACGCCTGATCACGGGCGACGGCGATGCGCTGGCCGAAGGGCCTGATGGGCATGGCCGACGAAGAAACCTCCATCCGTTTCAAGGGGCGGGCAAGACTTTGCAGCCGGCTTAAATCGACATGCTCCCCGATCCAGTTTGCCGCTGTTTCCAGAAACGGCTCAAGTTCGTCATGCTCCTCTGCCTGAACCAGACCCAGGTGACGCGACGGAAGAACCAGATCGTCACGTCTTGGCAGGCATCCCAGAACCGGAATGTGCGGAAGGTGCCTTGTCATGGCGCTCTGCAGGATCGTTCCATGCCGGGCGCTGCCGGTCCGGTTAAAAATCACGCCGGCAACGTCAACATCGGCGGCATGATCAGCGAAGCCACGGACAAGTGCCGCAGCCGATGCGGCCTGGGCGCGGGCGTCAACAACCAGAACGGCCGGCCAGCCGGTCAAACGGGCCAGCGAGGCAGTTGAACCGTCAACCTGATCATCCTCAATTCCGGCACCATCAAACAAACCCATCACGCCTTCGGCGACGATCAGATCACCGCCATCGTCAAGCCGCTCCAGCGCATGGGCAAGTGTCGCCGGGCGCATGGCCCAGGTATCAAGATTGAGGCACGGTTGACCACTGGCCTGTGAATGGAAGGCGGGATCGATGTAATCAGGACCAACCTTTGCCGATGTAACCCGGACCCCGGCATTTTTCAGGGACCTCAGCAACGCCAGCGTGAACAGGGTCTTGCCACTACCGGATGCCGGGGCGGCAACAATCAACCCTTTTGGCGAACCCGAACTCACAGATATTCGCGAATTCTCTTCGCCATCGTTTCGGCATCTGTACCATGGCTGAAGTGGGCGAGAAATTTACCATCCGGCCCGATTAGATAGGTAATTGCGCTGTGATCCATCAGATAGTCTTCCGGATCATCCTTATTCTCGCCTGATTTGGCATAATAAACACGATAGGCCTTGGCCACGGCCTTGATCTGTTCAGGGGTTCCGGTCATGGCAATCAGACGGGGGTGAAAGTAAGACGCGTATTCTTTCAGGTGTTCGACCGTATCGCGTTCCGGATCAACGGTAATGAAGACCGGCGTCACGTTGGTTACTTTTTCACCGAGGGCATCAATCGCATCAGATGCTGTGCTCAATTGGGTCGGGCAGACATCCGGGCAATAGGTATAGCCAAACATCACCAGAAGGTATCTTCCATAGAAATCTTTTTGCGTAACCGCCGTTCCATTGTGGTCCGTCAGCGCGAACGGTCCGCCGATGGGAACGGATGAGGACGTAGGCGCCGACGCCGCCGGAGCATCGGTCTTCTGCGATGATTTCGGCGTTCTTTCATACACCCCCCAATAGGCCACTGCGACAGCGATCAGAACGGCTGCCAGCCCTGCCACCATACCGACACGCGTTGTTTTTGGCTGGTTTGCGGGTTGCACGTTCGGGGTTTCAGGTTCGTTTTCCGCCATAATTTCCCTCGGCTTTCAAATCGGCCAGTACTATGACCCTGATGGGACTGACCTTCAAGATAAAGCGGCCTGCCGTGTGCCATTGATGAGCGCTGGCAGCAAGCATATATCGGGGTTAAGTTATGGCCATGACAGGCCGAAAACCATCACCTGAATCCGGCGATCTCCGCCGTGGCTGGACCACCGGGGCCTGTGCGACGGCGGCGACGGCAGCGGCCTGGCGCGCCCTGCTGACCGGGGTTTTTCCGAAAACCGTTACCATTCGCCTGCCGAGAGGTCAGCTGGTCGAGTTCGATCTGTTTTCAACCGAACTTGGCGACGGCTTTGCCCGCACCAGCGTGATCAAGGATGCCGGTGATGACCCGGATGTCACCCACCAGGCCGAAATCATCGCTGAGGTCCGACACGGCGACCCCGAAACAGGGGTCCGTTTCCGGGCAGGCACCGGGGTCGGCACGGTAACTATGGCCGGCTTGCCGCTTGAGGTCGGTGAACCGGCGATCAATCCGGTTCCCCGGCAAATGATGGAGACGACGGTTCAGGAAATTGCCGCTGAATTCGCCGCCAATGGGGATGTTGAAATTACCCTGTCGATCCCCGGCGGAGAAAAACTGGCGGGAAAAACCATGAACGGTCGGCTGGGTATTCTGGGCGGCCTGTCGATCCTCGGGACCACCGGGATTGTTATCCCGTTTTCCTGTTCGTCATGGATTCATTCCATCCATCGGGGCATCGACGTCGCCTGCGCGGCAAACCTCGGCCATATCGCCGCGGCAACCGGATCGACATCCGAAGCGGCTGTGCGCAAAAAATTCAATCTTTCCGAGCAGGGATTGATCGACATGGGTGATTTCGCCGGCGGGCTCCTGAAGTATCTTCGCAAACACCCGGTTCCCCGACTGACGCTTGCCGGCGGGTTTGGCAAACTGGGCAAACTGGCGCAGGGGCATCTCGATCTTCACTCGTCGCGCTCACGTCTTGACATGGACCATCTGGCGGCAATGGCAAAAGACGCAGGTGCGGACCGTGACCTCATCGCCGCCATCAGGGCTGCCAACACCGGACTTGAAGCTTTGCAGCTTTGCCAGAAAGCGGGCGTTCCCGTTGCCCGTCAGGTTGCCGTTCGCGCCCGCGAAGTCGCCATGGCGGCACTGGCAGGAGATACCGAGGTTGATGTTCTGGTCTATGACCGCGAGGGCAATCAGGTCGGACAATCAGGCGGAGGTGCAGAGGAATGAACAAAAGGGTTTTGATCCTTGGCGGTACTGGAGAGGCGGCAAAGCTGGCCCGGCGGCTTGATCCGGAAATCCCGGAAAGCGTCGAGGTCATCACCTCTCTCGCCGGGCGAACAAAAAATCCGCCGGACCTGCCGGGCAGGGTCATCAGTGGCGGATTTGGCGGCACTCAGGGCCTGAAAACCTTTATCGAACAGGAAGGCATCACGCTTGTCATCGATGCAACCCACCCGTTTGCCGAAACCATTTCCGACAGCGCCAATGTCGCCTGCACGGTGACCGACACGCCGCGTATGACACTGGCGCGCCCGGAATGGAGGTTGCCACCGGACGGCAAATGGCTGGAAGTCGATGACATGGCAGCCGCCAGTGAGGCCATCCGCGCCTTTGCCAAACGCACCTTCCTGACCATCGGCACACGCGGGCTGGATGCTTTTTCTGACCACGACGAGATGTGGTTTCTGGTTCGCCTGATCGAGGAGCCGGATAATCCACTGCCGCTCAAGGATTACCTAATCATCACCGGACGCCCGCCTCATGATCTTGAGGCGGAACGTCAACTGATCACGGATTACAACATCGATTGTCTGGTCTCCAAACATGCAGGCGGCGCGGCAACAGAAGGCAAAATCCGCGCCGCCCTCGCGGCCCAAATTCCCATCGTCCTGATCCGCCGCCCGCCACGCCTGCCCGGTCACTGGACGGAATCACTGGAGGACTGCGTTGAATGGATAATGAAACAACTCTGAGGTCGACGAATGCAAGCTGATACGTCCGAACCAAAAGCAGGTGGCTGTCTGTGTGGTGCCGTGCGCTATGAAATTCACGGGCCGTTGCGCGATGTCGTCAACTGCCACTGCGCCATGTGCCGGAAACTGCATGGTGCCTTCGGGGCCCACAGCAAGGCCCTGAAAACAGACATCAAACTTATCGCCGATGAGGGTCTCAAATGGTATGCCACCTCATCCATCGCCCGGCGCGGCTTCTGCGGAACCTGTGGCAGCAACCTGTTCTGGGAACCGCACACACAGCCCGCAACCGGCATCCTCGCCGGAACGCTCGACCCGCCGACCGACCTCAAAACCATCGGCCATATCTTCACCGCCGAGAAAGCTGATTTTTACGAGATCACGGATGACGCACCGCAGTTTGAAGGGTCGTCGGAAGGAAAGCTGGAGGGCGATTGCCTTTAGGACCCTGCTGTTTTCTTCGGCCTTAACACATGGTGATGGTCGGGCGCGTAGAGGCGGCTGTCGTCGAAGCTTTCGGGGTCGATGACATGGCCGACCAGAATCAGCGCGGTGCGGGTGATGCCTGAACCTTTTACCAGATCACGGATGGTTTTGAGCGTGCCCTTGATGATCTGCTCGTCGGGCCAGCTGACACGGTAGACGACGGCGACCGGGCAGTCTTCGCCGTAATGGGGCACCAGATCGCGAACGACATTGGCGAGGTTGTTGACCGACAGGTGAATGGCGAGGGTGGCGCGGCTTTTGCCGAGATTTTCCAGCTCCTCGCCTTCCGGCATGGCCGAGCTGCGCATCGCCGTGCGGGTCAGGATAATCGTCTGGCTGACGTTGGGGAGGGTCAGTTCCGTTTGCAGCGAAGCGGCAGCAGCGGCGTAGGCGGAAACGCCCGGCGTAATATCGTAGGCAATGCCAAGATCGTCGAGCCGGCGCATCTGCTCGGCAATCGCCCCGTAGAGCGACGGGTCGCCGGAGTGAACGCGGGCCACGTCATTCCCGGCGTCACGCGCGGTTATCATTTCGTCAATGATCTCATCAAGGTTCATCGGTGCCGTATCGAGCACGCGCGCACTGTCACCGGCTTCGGCGATAATCGCTTCCGGCACCAGTGACCCGGCATACAGCACGACCGGGGCGTTGCGGATAATTTCAAGCCCGCGCACCGTAATCAGATCAGGTGCACCCGGACCGGCACCTATAAAATGGACGATCATATCAATTTTGTTTCCCGTTTATTTTTGGCCCGTGACCACATCACGAAGAACATCAAGAATGATCCCGGTTGCCTGATCAACAAGCACCACATCATTACCGGCAATCACCCGCTCGGTTCCCGTCTGTTCAGGTGGAAGCTGGGTATTCAGATCACCGGGCAAGTCGCGTTTTGCCAGTCCGGGCGGCAGCCGACCATTTTTGTCGAGCTGCTTTTGCAGTCCCGGCGGCAAGGATTTGCGTTTGGCCAGACCGGCGGGCATCTTCTTGTTTTTGTTTTTTCCCTTACCTTTATCTTTCTTGCCCTTGTCCTTCTTGCTTTTCTTGTCTTTCTTTTTGCTTTTGTCTTTCCCGGTTTTCCCGCCTTCTCCGCCCTCTGCACCTTCCGGCCCCTGTTCGCTGGACGTGGAGGTCGAGCTGGAGGTGGTCGTGGAAGAAGACCCTGACGTCGTCTGCCCGACAACGGTATCAAGCACCTGCTTCAGGACCTGTCCGGTGGCCGTTGAAACCGTATCCGTCGCCGTTGTTGTTGATGTCGCGCTGTGACCGAAGAACCCTTCAATGATTTTTTTCTCTGCCGCACTGAACAGGACTTGTCCCAACTGCTGACCGGTCGACTGGACAACGGAGCCTGTCGCGTTTTTTGGCGGCGGCGGGGTTGACTGGGCCAGCGCCGGCGAGACCAGAAAAGACGATAACAATAGGACGGATAAACGCTGCATAATGATTTTCCTGTTATTGTTCAAGGCAACTGCTATGCCATTTTAGCCGCATATCCTCGCGGGGTATAGACACGCGGGTTTCCACCGAGGTTTATCAACCGGCTTTGTGAATTGCCGACCATCACCAGCGTCAGCATATCGGCGTGATCCGGCGTCAGTTCACCCAGCGTAATATAGGTAACGGTCTCTTCAATACGACCGAGGTTGCGGGCCAGCATCACCGGGGTTTCCGCCGGACGTCTGATGAGCAACGTATCGCGGGCGATTTCAAGCTGATGACGGCGGCGTTTCGAAACCGGGTTATAAAAAGCAACAACAAAATCACCCTCGGCGGCAGCTTTCAGGCGACGCTCGATCTCTTCCCAGGGCGTCAGCAGATCAGACAGGGAAATGGTGCAGAAATCATGGCCAATCGGCGCGCCAATGCGGGACGCTGCGGCCTGAATGGCACTGACACCCGGTTCGACCTCTATCAGGGTGCGATTCCAGTCGGCGCGGTTTTCACGGTCGATCAATTCGAATACCAGCGTCGCCAGTGCATAGATACCGGCGTCGCCCGAGCAGACCAGCGCCACGTCCCGCCCTTCGCCAGCCAGATCGAGTGCTTTCCTGACCCGGTCTTCTTCCTGGGCCAGTTCAGACATGTGTTGTGTTTTCCCGGCAATCAGATCGCCCAGCAGATCGAGATACAGTTTATACCCAACAACATCTTCCGCCCGCGTCACGGCCTTGGTGACCGCCGGTGTGCGCCAGTCCGACTTGCCGGGGCCAATGCCGACAACCGAAAGCCGCCCGCGTCGTCGACCAATTGATTGGGCATTTATATTCCCGTCCGCCAGACCAATGGCCACGGTGGCGCGTTTTGATTTTGTCTTGGCGACAATCAATTCACCCGCCTCACCTGCAGCCGCCAGCGCCGCACCTTCCGATACCCCGTGACACCCAACTTCGGCGAACACCACGTCGGACGGATTGATCAAACGCGCAGACTGACGCTCCAGTTCTTCAGCCGGGAAAAACCGGGCCGGAACACCGAGATGATCGGCCAGCGCATGGACGGCATTCTCATCCATCTTGACGTCAATGGAGGCAACGCAGGCAATCGCCTGGTTTGTCAGCCCATGATCTTCAAGCGTTTTCTCGGCCAGCCCGATCAGTTCATCCGCATCCGTATTGCGCTCACAACCGACACCGAGCGCGAGCACCGGCGGGTGCAGGGTAAATTCTTCGGCGGCTTTCTTATGGGAAACGCGGATCACACGCTCAGCGGAATCGGAAACCGGCATTGCGCTTTGACTGAGCCACCCGGCATCCCCGGCCTGCACATCCAGTTTTACCGGCTCCCCCGCCAGAACCGCAGCCATGATGTCCCTGGCCTTTCCGGGGTTGCTGACGTGCCATCCGACCGGTGGATCATCAAGCGCGACCCCGAAGGCAACGTCTCCCGCCGTCGTCAATGCCGGATGCCCTCTGGTCAATTTCGCCAACTCCTGAGCCAACCGGTTGGCCCCGTGATGCCCACCGAGCAGGGGAACGATACTGGCCCCGTTTTCCGAAATGGCGAGAACCGGCGGTTCCACTGTTTTATCGGCGAGCAATGGAGCGACAGCGCGGACCAGAATTCCGGCGGCACAAATACCGACAATGGTCTGGCCGGTTTTAAAGAGGTCCTGAAAATGCGTGATGGTGTCATCGAAAATCTGGTCGGCATTTTCGACCCGGCCCCGGCGACCGTGCACGACGGCACCGGGGAAAGTCGGGATCAGAAATTTTGCCAGTTCGGCACCGCGTTCTGTCAGGGCAACAAAGACGATGCTCATTCACCCGCTCCGGCTTCGGCGTGGCGGACAAGGATCATCGAGAAATAGGGGGCGATGGCATCGCCCAGTTCATCAAGTCTGCGGACTTTCTGATTTTTCATGCTGGCATGTTCCACGTAAAAGGCATGTTCACTGAGGTCGAGATCATTGAGGATGCGGCAAACTTTTTTCAGATGCCGTCCGATTTTCATCACGGCGACGGCCTCTGATTCAGCGATGCGGCGCTTCAAATCTTCGTCGTCAAGGGTCGCCGGAATGAGACTGAGAACCTGACTGCGCGAAACAAGCGGAACGCCCGCCGCCGCCGCGCAGGCACCAACCGATGAGACGCCGGGGACTACCTCAATCGGAAAATCTTCGGCAAGGCGCGAAAACACATACATGAAAGACCCATACAAAAACGGATCACCCTCACAAAGCACGGCAACATCGCGTCCGGCACTCAGGTGCCCGGCAATTTCTTTTGAATAATGATCATACACGTCATGGGCGGGGAACTGTCCGGCGACCATCGGGGTGCGGATGATAATCTCTTGACGACCGTCCGGGATATGCGGCGCAGCAATGGCGCGGGCCAGACTGTCGCCGGTATCAGGGGCCGGGTAGGCAATGACCGGTGACTGGGCGATCAACCGCACCGCCTTCAACGTTAGAAGCTCCGGGTCACCCGGCCCGACGCCAAGTCCATAAAGCGTGCCGGTCATTGTTTTTGTGCTTTCACTTGCAAGACATCCATAAGCGGACGGAGCGCCGTCATGCTGCCAACGGCACCGGACCGGGCAACCGATATTCGCGTCAGGTCACCGCCGTGGGTTTTCTGAAATTCCATCAGTGAGATGTGTGCTTCCACCGTCACGCCATTGGCAACCAGTCGACCGCCGGTACGCAAACGATCCCAGCAGGCGTTCATCAAACCCCGGTCACTGACCCCTCCACCGACAAAAATCGCGTCCGGCGCATCTTCAACTTCGGCCATCTTTGCCTCAGCGTTGCCTTGAAGCACCTGAAGCCGGGGCACGCCCAGGTTCGCGGCGTTGCGGGAAATGACCTGACATTTTTCTGCATCCGTCTCAATCGCAATTGCCTTGAGCGACGGATCACTGCGCAACCACTCGATCCCGACCGCCCCCGATCCGGCACCGACATCCCAAAGTACTTCCCCCGGCATCGGTGCCAGCAGGGCAAGTGTCGCCGCCCGGACTTCGCGTTTTGTGATTTTGCCATCATGTTCGAAAGCCGCTTCCGGCAGTCCCGCCAGTCGGGACCAGTAAACGGCATCCGGTCCGGCCACACATTCAAGGGCGATGGTATTGAGATCAACCGTTTGGCCGGGTGCCCAGTCGGCGGCTGTCCCTTTTATATGATTTTCAAGTTCGCCACCCATGTGTTCGAACACGTGAAGCACACTTTCGCCAAATCCTTTATCGACAAGCAGCCGGGCAAGGTCGCCGGGCGTCGTGCCATCCCGGCTGAGGATCAGAAGCTTTGTATTGGGCGCAAGATATAAATTGATCACGTCCAGCGGGCGCCCGTGGACGGTAACCTGTTGAACATCCGGCAACGACCAGCCCATGCGCGAAGCCGCCAGACTGAACGCGCCGGGGGCCGGAATAACCGTCATCTCTTCGGCGGCGAAGCGTTTGCGCAACGTTGACCCGGCACCGAAATTCATCGGATCGCCGGACGCCAGAACAACGACGTTTTTCTGTTTGTAGGCATCGAGCTCCTCGACGGCGTTAAAAAAACCCTTGCCCCAGTCCATGCGCTCGGCGCCATAATCCGCCACCTTGGCGAGATGACGACTGCCGCCGACAAGAATTTCCGCATTCCTGATCAGGTCGACAGATGACGCGGGCAAACTGTCCAGCCCGTCTTCGCCAATGCCAATCACCGTCAGCCAGCGTTTCGTGCCAGAACTCATGTCATGTCTCCGGCAATGGCGTTGATCGCGGCGGCGGCGATAGCGCTGCCGCCGCGGCGACCGAGCAAGGTCATGTAGGGGATGTCGCCAGCGTGATCGACCAGCGCCTGCTTTGATTCGGCGGCACCGATAAACCCGACCGGAAAGCCCAGAACAAGCGCCGGTTTAGGGCCGCCTTCGGCGATACTTTCAAGCAAACGGAACAGAGCCGTCGGCGCATTGCCAATAACAACGATGGCACCTCCAAGTTGATCGCGCCAGAGATCGACGGCTGCGGCGGACCGGGTCGTTGCCATTTCCGTCGCCATTGACGGCACGGCAGGGTCGTTCAGGGTACAGATGACCGCATTGTCGTTGCCGAGGCGTTTACGGATAATTCCGGAGCCGACCATTTCCGCGTCGACGAATACAGGACGACCGGCATCGAGTGCCGTCACGCCCGCAGCAACCGCACCTTCACTGACCCGAACGTCAGCGGCAATATCGGTCATGCCACAGGCGTGGATCAGGCGGACGACAACTTTTATTTGCTGATCAGAGAACCGGCCCAGGTCCGCCTCGGCGCGGACGGTGGCGAACGAGCGCCGGTAAATTTCTTCCGGGTCACGAATGTAGTCAAACACAGGCCTCTGCTCCGGCATCACGGGTTCAGTCTTTATCTGATCCATGCGCGTGCCCATGATCATGTGAATGCCCGTGTGAATGCCCATGCCCATGACCGTGCCCGTTATGCACACCGTGATCATGCGCACCATGTCCATCGGTGCCAATTCCCATAACATGATGATGGTGACCAACCTGCGCCGCACCCTGATCATCTTCATAGCCGATAATCTGTTCGCGGTACTTGCAGAGCTGGCAGTTCATGTTGTTGGTACCATTCAGCGCCTCGTCAATGCGGTCGGCAAAACAGTCAAGAAGCTGTTCATGGTCGTTCAGGTAGGAGGCGTTGATCACCTCGACATCCGGGTTCGATGCCGCCGCTTCATCGGCCCAGGTGTAAATCCGTCTGACCAGAATGCCGGTGAACAGAAAATACGGGAAAACGATGATCCGCTTGTACCCCAGCTTCAGGGCATGGCGCAGGCCTTCATCGACAAGCGGATAAGCAACACCGGAATAACTGACTTCGGCCCAGCCAAACCCCATGCCTTCCCAGAGCATCCGGGCGACCTTGTTGACATTGGAATTGGCATCCGGATCATTGGTGCCGCGACCAACGACCATCAGCAGGGTGTCTTTGCGCGATACGTCTTTGCCGGATGTTTTTTCAGCTTCCTCGATACGGTCCCGCGCTGCTGCAAGCAGTTTCGAATCGATCGCCAGTTCGCGTGCGAAGACCAGTTCGAGGTCCGGGTTTTCGGCTGCGTAGTTATTGATTTCCGACGGTAGATCATTTTTCACATGGCCTGCGGCAAACAGCATGCCGGGCAGACAGATAATCTTTTCCGCGCCGCGTTCTTTAAGCTTGTCGAGACCTTCGCGAAGGATCGGTGTGGCGAATTCAAGAAAGCCGCTCTCGACATCGTAATCCGGAAGGCGTTTCCTCATATGAACAGCGAGGGTGTTGAATTCTTCTACAGCAGCGTCGTCACGGCTGCCGTGGCCGCAAATCATTACGGCGGTATTGTCTGTCATGTCGCCTGGTCCTTGCCTCTGAGCGTTTACGTACCGACAACGAAAACCGTCGCGCGGTGCCGTCAGAACTGGTCATCGCCTCCGGCTCATCAAGCCCGCGCACATTAAAGGAGATGATCGGTTAAACAAAGACAGAAAACGACGTTATCTGATTTACAAACGCCACCTGTTGGCGTCAGTTACGATTATGACCGATTCACAACACTATTTCCTCCAGCCTCTGGAGCGCCGCAACACGATTATTGCACTGTTTTTCAGCGCCTTTATCATCGGTATCGCCTTTGGTGGACTGGCACCTTTGCTGGCACTGGTTCTGGAATCGCGCGGTGTTTCCACCCTGATGATCGGGTTGAATTCGGCAATGTCACCGATCGGAGTCATTTCGACGACCCTCATAACGCCCTGGCTGATCAAACGGCTGGGCGCCGTCAACACCCTGCTGCTCGGCAGCGGCATCATCATGTTGGCGATCCTGCTGTTCCCTGTTTTCGATCAGCTATTCATCTGGTTTGCCCTGAGATTTGTCATTGGCATCGGCCTGGCCCTGCCCTGGGTTGTATCTGAAACCTGGATCAACAGGGCGACGCTATCGTCGTCGCGCGGCAGGGTGATGGCGATTTACACCATGATATTGGCGCTCGGTTTTGCTGCCGGGCCGGTGGTCGTCGCCTTCACAGGGTCGAAAGGGGCGGTGCCCTATCTGATTTATGCCACCTTCGTTGGCCTGTCTGCCTTGCCAATTTTGTGGATCCGTCACCTCGCACCGCCGATGGAGGTGCCGGCGCATACCAAATTGAGCGGGCTGGCCGCCGCGGCACCGACAATTTTTGGTGCCGCCATGCTGTCCGGGCTGACCGACGCCGCAACCTTCAGTTTCCTGCCGCTATATGGTCTTCGGCTCGGGTTCGAAGAAAGCTATGCGGTTACGTTGTTAAGCCTGTTTTTGGCAGGCAATCTGTTGCTGCAATACCCCATTGGCTGGATGGCGGATCATGTCAGCCGACGCGGCATGCTTCTGTTCTGTGGGGCCGCCTGTGCACTTGGCCCGGCGATGGTGCCAATCATCTATCAATCACCCCTGGCCCTCGCCGCCACTCTTTTCATCTGGGGCGGCGGAGCCTGGGCAATTTATGGCGTCGCCCTGACCATGCTCGGGGACCGGTTCCCCGGCGGCCAGATGACGGCTGCCAATGCCGCCTTCATCATGGCCTTCGAGCTGTCCAATATCGTCGGCCCACCAGCGTCCGGTTATGCGATAACGCTTTGGCAGCCTCATGGCTTGATGTTTTTCATGGCGATAATCGGGGCGTTGTTTTTTGTGCTGACTGCGGGGCGGGGTATTGTGCGGCGGGTCAGAGGAAGATAACCAGTGGCCGGAATCAATTATGACGACCTGATCGCCTTCATCATTGTCGGCTTTGCCCTGACCGGCAGTCCGGGACCGGCGACGCTAAGTCTGGCCGCGACCGGAGCTGCCTACGGGTTTCGGTCCGGTTGCTCCTACCTGATGGGTA
>JAJFIJ010000108.1 GCA_021775105.1 Rhodospirillales bacterium
GCCAAAGCATGCGCACGTTTGTCGGTTTTTGACTTTTGACGGGCGACCAGCCCGCGTTTTTCAAGGACATCAATCACCCCGACCATGGTCGAGCGTTCGATCCCCAACGCCTTCGCCAGTGTTGACTGGTTAAGTCCGGGATTTTCGTGAATCAGGATCAACACTCCGAACTGCCCGGGCGTCACCTGATCAATGGACATCGTTTGCATGAAATCATCAAACATTGCCGACTGTGCACGGCGCAGGTGATATCCCAACAGTTCATCGAGCATGCCGGTCCGGACCTTGGGTAAGGCTGATAGTGTCATGCCGGATACCCAAGCTGATCTGCCGCGAACTGGCGGAGTTTGAAACGCTGGACTTTGCCGGTTGGCGTTTTTGGCATTTCATCGAGATAAATAAACCGGCGTGGACATTTGTAAACCGAAAGATTACGGGTCAGATGTTCGGTTAATTCAGCCTGCAACATTTCCCGATCAACGGCGGGGTCTTCGGGGATCAGACAGAGTGCCAACCGCACCAGGCCCTGTTCATTTCTAAGGCCGACTGTCGCCGCCTCAAAAATTTTCGGGTTTTGCAGAACGTATTCATCGATTTCCGTCGGGCTCACCCACTGTCCGGAAATCTTCAGCATGTCGTCGTCGCGCCCCTGACAGAAATAATGCCCCTCCGTATCGCGAACGAAAACATCTCCGGTGCAGTACCAGCCATCGACGAAGACCGCTTCGGTCTTGTCGGCCTGGTGCCAGTACCCGCCAGCCAGACTGGGTGATTTCACCCAGAGCACCCCCGGAAGCCCCGGCTCGTTGATATCCACACCATCATGAGACACCAGCCGCACCTCGGTCGATGGCAGAGGGGTTCCGGTGGCTCCGGGAAAGACACTGGCCGGGCGGTTGGCAACAAACATCATCAGGGTTTCTGTGGCGCCGATACCGGCCAGAATGGGATGACCCGTGACCGCCTGCCACTCCTCGAAAACCCGTTCCGGCAAATGCTCGCCTGATGCAATGAAATAGCGTGCGGACTTGAAACCATCGCTCGCTGCAAGACCATCCGCAAGCAAACTGCGGTACATGGTCGGCACACTGAACACCACATCCGGAGAAAACTGCTCAACCGTCTCGGCAATGGCTTCTGCAGACGGCCAGCCCGTATGCAGGACTGCCGTTGCTCCCAATCGTAACGTTGCCAGCAGGCAATGGCCCAGAGAGAAGGCAAAAAACAGTTTCGATGAACAAAACACCCTGTCGCCCGCTTGGACGCCATAGACCGGCCCCAGATAGCGGGCCACGTCAGTGATCGATTTTTGCAGGTGAATAGCGCCTTTTGAGGTCCCGGTGGTTCCGGATGTATACATCCACAGCGCCATGTCATCGGGCTCCAGCAGAACAGAGTCCAGTTCTTCGGATTGTTCATCGGCCAGCGTATCAAGGCAGTCTACTGCTGATGCCGAAGCGGCGGTTTCAACAATTACAAAATCTCCGGAGATATCGACCGTGGCGGATTGACACAATTCAATATAATCGGCTTCGGCGACGATCGCTCTGCAATCGCTGTCAGATACAATAAAACGAAGTTCACTGGCCGAAATCCTTAAATTCAGGGCAACCGGTACAGCGCCGATTTTCATTGCCCCCAGATAGATGAAATACATCTCGGGCCGGTCATCAATCAGCAACAGAACCCGGTCCTGAGTTTTGACACCGAGGGATCTCAACGCATGCCCGTACTGACAGATCCGTTGTTCCAGCGCGCCATAGGTAACGGTTTCATTTGCTGTCAGAATCGCCGCTTGATCCGCAAGACCCTGCTCACGTGCAACTTCAAGAAGTGTATCTGCGGC
Source organism: Rhodospirillales bacterium (assembly GCA_021775105.1). GTDB lineage: Bacteria > Pseudomonadota > Alphaproteobacteria > Rhodospirillales > Casp-alpha2 > JAJFIJ01. The sequence goes on from JAJFIJ010000108.1 coordinate 1,847, forward strand.
ATTCATCCTGCCGGCACCGGTTTTAGCGACGTTCGACAATTCGGCATCCTCGGCGTTTGGTCATTTTTGTTCGGCACCCGAACTTATTTTGAAAGGGCGAACCTGACCTGTCAAGAAGTAGCCACAAATTATGTAATTTGCCCGATAAATTGAAAATAGGATGCCCGTTCAGCCTACAGATATAGTCAACGGACGGGATTACTGTCGACGACCGGATTTAGCCGAAGCTGTTGAAAAAATCGGCCGGAGGATGGAGCCAAGATTCATCTAACTTAATGTATTGACGAACGAGGCCGTCTATCCAGTCCTACGCGCCATCAGGACCAGATTTTGTGCTCATCTGCCGGTCCCTTCGTGTCGAAGATGTAATAAGTTAGCCAGTGGGCAAGAAAATTCTCACAATGCGCCAGCGGAGGGCTTTTTCAACAGCCTCAGCCCGTAGGAGCCAAATTAAAAATTGGTTGCTCTGATAGAGTTTCCAGAAATAATGCCAGTATATTGTCTGTGGTTTCTGTCTCATTTTCGCTCCTTGATGGCTACGATGAGAAAAAACACTCTCTTGTGCGATTCTAATACTCTGCTCCATAGATGCAGACGTCAGACACTTAGCGTGACAACATTCTACCGGTTCTTAATTTGGAATACCGACTGTTGATTTTAACTTCGCCGATTTTTCTCCGCAGGGTACTGAAATCACCCCGAGCGATCAATTTGACCGAAAGATAGATGCGCCGCGCCCACACGAAGGTCGCAATACCTTTGAAGCCTTGCGCATATCGCAACATCGCCAAAATAGTCGCGACAAAACCAAGAACTGGATTGTGCTTTTCGTGAAGGTGATGAAGCAGCCGACGCACCATTGGGGACGTCCAGGGAATTAGGTAGATACAATTTTCAAGATAATTGTGTCGGCTGAATGCAGGAAATTTTGGCCGATAGGACCATTCGTACATTGTAGCTCTTTCAATGCCTTCGTCCGACACGTCGGCTTGTGAAATATGACCCGCTTCCAACGCCATATTTGTAAAAGGATAATGGGGGAAAAACTGCATCTTGTAGGTATTCAGACGAATGGGTGTTCCGAAGGACAACAACAATCCCAAGGCATCGGAGAGACTGTTTCCGTCATCAAACGGATTGCCGAGGATAATGTCATATTGCGGCTGAATCCCAAGACTACGAACCAGTTTGGATTTCTGCATCAAATCGTCGTTGGTCCCTGGCCGATGCATAATGTCTTTACGAATTTGATCCTGCCCCGACTGAACACCAAAATGCATACTGACCATTCCGGCTTGCGCCAGTTTTCGGACATTATTCTCTTTGATGAGCGAAGGCACCAATTCACAATCAAACGGAATGCCGATTTGGCTTGAATACTTGGCGCCAAATTCCACCACCCAATCTTCAAACATACCGAAAATTTCATCGTTAAACACCACCAGGCTTGGCGCCAGGCATCGATCAAGCCGGTATTTTATTTCCTCAATCACATTGTCAGGTGAGCGTAATCTTACAAACTTTCCATTGCCTCTGTTCATGGGTATGAGCAGGGAATTCACACAAAATGAACAAACATACACACAACCACGACCAGCCAACACCAAGAACTCATCATCATATAATTCAGTGTCCGTTTCCAGCAATTGGCCTTCTTCAATGAAATGCATCTGCATTTCCCCAATGGCCGGATAAGGAATATCATCCAGTTCTTGATAGAGTTGTTCCTGACCCATATCGACGATGTTGCCTTCGTCGTCTTTGTGCCATAGCCCCCTAATTTCATGGAAGTTTTGACCTTGGCGAAGGCGTTCTTGAATTCTGAGCATGACCAGTTCGCCTTCGCCTTTACAAGCGTAGTCAACAAATTCCAAGGCTTCGTGCGGAACGATGGTCGGGTATTTGCCGCCAATAATAATGGGGGCGTCGCTAACTTTTCTGATGGCCGCAACGGCCCGCCGAGTTTCCACAACGTAAGGTGCCAATACCGAAAAGGTGATAGCATCTGGATTAATCCGCTCGATGAGCGACGTTAGCAGCGTAAGTTCGAGATCGCTTACTGGTAAATGTGCATTGGTGAAATTGTTTTTGAAAAACACTGCATGCGAATTAAGACCATCTTTTGATGACAGAGCATGGAAGATGCGAACGGGGAACGATTTATTACAATACATCGATACATGAAGTATTGTCGCCGCATCCTCAGGAGGCGTATCTGGAAATGGAAGGGGCCGTAGCGCCTTCAGTTTTTGGATCGGATCAAAGGTCTCATCTGATGCTGGCGCACCTTGCACAAAGGTGTTCTCCAGATTTTTCCCCGCTGATATACGGTATTCACTGCGAGGTTTTGTCAGACCCTGCGCTTCCATTCCAGCAACTCCCAAACAACCAATTCGTTCTTTTCAATTTGTATACAAATCCCAGTGGCGTTGATATAGGATTCTTGCTAAGGAGACGCCTACTTTTCATCCTGTAAGAATTCTATCATCGAATACTACCTGCCGCTACCTACGCAACAACAGCCATAACTATAAAATCTCAGCTTTCTCAATTCCGTTTTCTTGAGGCATGAAGCGGTTTGACGTCCTGTTTTGGAACAAATCTTGGTCGGTTTGCGGGAATTTCGGTTAATGGTTCGACGGGACGCATGGATTTCAGGCAACGCCGGGTCAGTTCCTGATACTCACGCGTCGCGCTTTCTTTCCAGGCGACATCCTTGTCGCTCAGTTCGCGCAAAATCCGCGCCGGTGAGCCAACGGCCAAATGACGGTCCGGCAGATTGAACCCGGCGGGAATAAACGACAAAGCCCCGACAATGGCAGACTCGCCGATCACCGCTTCATCCATGACAACAGCGTTCATACCAACCAGCGCGTTGCGTTTGATGCGACACCCGTGGATGATGGCCCCGTGACCGATATGACCGTCTTCCTCGATCACCGTATCGCCACCGGGAAACCCGTGAAGGACGCAGGTATCCTGAATATTGACCCCGCGCTCTATGATCAAACGGCCAAAATCACCACGGATAGAGGCCGCCGGGCCAATGTAACAGCCCGGCCCGATGATCACGTCGCCGATAATAACGGCATCTTCATGCACATAGGCTGTCGGGTCGATCACCGGGATCAGACCTTCAATTTCATAAACTTTCGCCAATTTATCTCTCCACCGTAAAAACCGGTCAAACCCCGCCCGCGAGATCAAGTTTATAGAATTTTCCATAAAGCGCGAGCGCTCTGAAAGAATTTAATTCCAAGGTCCAGTGACAATAATTGCTGTTGCGTCAACGCGCCGTGCCGCTCAAAATAGAGGGCTATACGGACATCAGCCGGGAACGGGGTTTAAGGCCATGCAGGTAATTTTTGTGATGGTGAAATGCGAACTGGGCAAGGTTTATGATGTTGCTGCGGATGTTGTCGACAACATTGACCCGCCGCCCAGCACTTACTCCATTTCCGGGCGGTACGATCTGATGCTGA
>JAJFIJ010000109.1 GCA_021775105.1 Rhodospirillales bacterium
CCAACCCCGATGGGGTTACGACATGTCGCAATGACCCTGTATCCGGCGGCCCCGTACTGACGGGCAAATTCAAGGCCAATTCCGCGATTGGCACCGGTAATCAGAACTGTTGGCATCAGATGCCCTGCTTTCGTGCGGTCACTTCTATTTCAACTTTCATGCGGGAATCGATCAGTCCGGTAATGACCGCCGTTGCGGCGGGGCGAATATCGCCAAAAACCTCCCCCAGCACTTCAGCAATCGGTCCCCAGTCGTCTGCATTTGGCACATAATAACGTGCCCGCACCACGTCGTTCAGGGATGACCCGGCTTCAATCAATGCCGTTTCAATGGTGCGTAATGTCTGACGCGCCTGTTCCGCTGGATTATCTGAAATTTCACCCGTGGCATAATCGAAACCGGTGGTGCCGGCGACGAAAATATCATCCCCGTCAACAACGGCGCGGGAATAGCCAAACTTGCGTTCGTATTCAGACCCCGATGAAATAAGTTGGCGCGCCATCAGTTAAGCATCTCAATCGCGACTGCTGTTGCCTCTCCGCCGCCAATGCAAAGCGACGCCACCCCTTTTTTGAGATCGTTTTTCCGAAGAGCGTTCATCAGGGTAACAATGATCCGTGCACCGGAGGCACCGACCGGATGTCCCAGAGCACAAGCCCCACCGTAAATATTGATCTGGTCATGCGGAATATCGAGATCACGCATAGCCGCCATAGTCACAACGGCAAACGCTTCGTTAACTTCGAACAGGTCGACATCATTTCGCTCCCAACCTGCTTTCGCCAATACCTTTTCTATAGAACCAATGGGCGCTGTGGTAAACCAGTTGGGTTCGTGGGAGTTGGTGGCGTGGGCATTGATCATTGCCAATGGCGTCAGTCCGCGTTTATCGGCTTCCGAGCGGCGCATCAGAACCAGCGCTGCACCGCCATCGGAAATCGAGCTCGAATTGGCCGCCGTCACCGATCCATCCTTGCGAAACGCCGGGCGCAGGTTCGGAATCTTTTCAATGTCCGCATTAAACGGCTGTTCGTCGTCACTGATGGTCACTTCGCCCCGACGCGTGGAGATGGTAACCGGCTCGATTTCATTAGCAAATGTGCCGTCTTCAACGGCCTTTTTGGCGCGTCTCAGCGATTCAATGGCGAAGGCATCCTGTTGTTCGCGGGTGAACTGATAGTGTTCCGCCGTATCTTCGGCGAACGAGCCCATCAGCTTGCCCTCTTCGTAGGCGTCTTCCAGACCATCAAGAAACATGTGATCCTTCAGTTGATCCCCATGTCCCAGTCGATAGCCATTGCGTGCATTCATTGCGATGTAGGGTGAATTGGTCATGCTCTCCATACCGCCAGCGACCATGATATCGTGCGATCCGGCGAGAATGTTGTCATGCGCCAACATGGTCGCTTTCATCGCCGAGCCGCACATTTTCGAGATCGTCGTCGCCCCTGCGGTCCATGGAATACCGGCGTTATGGGCTGCCTGACGGCACGGTGCCTGTTTGACACCGGCGAACAGGCAAAGTCCCATGATCAGGTCTTCAATATCGTCCGGCTGAAGCCCGGCACGTTCAATGGCGGCCTTGATGGCGACACCACCCAGTTCAGGGGCCGTGGCATCCTTCAAAACACCCTGAAACCCGCCCATCGGGGTTCTGGCCGCGCCGACAATTACGATTGGATCTTCCTGAGCCATGCTCTTTTCTCCGCTTTCTAATAAGGTGTTCCGTCTTTGTGAATATAGCGATCCGACTTGCCGTCTTCGACGACCTGAGTCCGCATGTCGATATCCGGGTATTCGCAGACATCCCCTTGAGTGCGATCGCCAACTTCCAGATAGACCGCATCTTTGTCTGATTTATTGATCAATTGATGGCCGTTTTCATTACCTGCCGGGAACCCGGCAATCATGCCCGTGCGCAGTTCCTGCTCCCCTTCATCCGTAACCAAAGTCAGGACGCCAGAAACGACGTAAGTGAATTCGTCCTGTTTGCTGTGCCAGTGGCGTTGAGAGGACCAACACCCCGGGGACAGGGTTACCAGATTGACGCCAAAGTTTGTAAGGCCCAGGGCATCGCCCAATTTACGCTTCTCACGCGCGCCGACATCAGTATCGAACGGGGCGGGATAATCCGTGCCTCTGCGAACAGGTATTTCCAGAGGGTCCATCGCGGGTTTAAAAAGTTCCGGCATTATACACTCTCCGCTCAGTTCGTTGTATGTCGACGCGGACGTCGCACCAGTTCGCCACCGCAGTTGGGGCATATACTGTTCATTGCGACTGTGCAGTCGTCACAGAAAGTACATTCAAAGCTGCAAATATGACACGGACTGTCATGTTTTAAGGCAGATTCACATTTCATGCAGTTTTCTTTCATTTCCAATGACATAAACAGAAAACCTGAACTGTTAAATCAACTTGCTGCCGATGGGGACAATGATAATCGCCCCATATACAACAACCCCGCCCCGCACAACATGTCCCCAGCGCTGGTTGATGCAGTTGTAGGCGCATCTCCAGAGCGAAACCACTGACCAGATACTATAGGGAACGGCCACCAGAACCAGTAGGGTTGCGCCCGTCGCCATGCCGGCAAAACCACCGTTTAACGATTGTGGGACGATGGCAAATCCGAGAAGCATGGCGATCACCATAAACCCGACGGAACAGCCCAATATCGCCCCGTGCCCACAGACAAACCACCCCCAGAACACACGCCATAACGGTTCCCGCCCCATCCAGCAGCGTTTCCAAACGGGTTCAGGGTCGGGACCATTGCCGATGCCATGCATATCAACAAACACTGGGCCGGGTGCAGTCATGCTTAGCTGGTCTCCTCAAACAATTCCCG
>JAJFIJ010000110.1 GCA_021775105.1 Rhodospirillales bacterium
CCTTAATACTTCCCCTTTTTATCATTGCACATCAGCTATCAATCGCTATCCGGGTTTACACGCCCTGCCACACAGATTTATAAATATCCTGTGATCCGACGATCACACCATTAGTTCTCGGGGCGGGGTGGAACTCCCCACCGGCGGTATTGGCGGGTTTGGTCGCCTAAAGCCCGCGAGCGCCTGCCCGATTTGGGCAGGGTCAGCAGATTCGGTGAGACTCCGGAGCCGACGGTCATAGTCCGGATGAGAGAGAACGTGCCAGTGCCTGCCGCGACGGGGGAACATCCCCTGGGTGGCTGGATGGTGGTCATTTGCGCCCTGAATTTTGTTTACTCAAAAAGAAAGGCCCGCGCATGAACCAGACAACTTCTCAAAAACCTCAATCCGACACACTCGCGAACAGCGAAATCCTTGGCGACTGCCGTGTCGCGTTTATACAGGCGGGCTGGCATCGCGATATCGTTGATCAAGGGCAACGCGCCTTTGTTGAAACATTTGCCCGCCTCGGCGGTCATGCGGACAATGTCGATATCTTTCACGTGCCCGGCAGTTATGAAATTCCATTGCAGGCGAAATCGCTGAGCCAGTCAGGTGTCTATGACGCCATCGTTTGCGCCGGCCTGGTCGTCAATGGTGGCATCTACGCCCATGAGTTCGTTGCCAATGCCGTGATCAGTGGCCTGATGACAGTGCAACTCGACTCCGATGTGCCAGTCCTGACAATGGTGCTGACACCGCTGAATTTCCATGAGACTGAAGATCACCTGACGTTCTTTTCAGAACACTTTCTGAAAAAAGGTGCGGAAGCGGCAGAGGCCTGCGTGGCGACGGTTTTGAACAGGGCAGATTTGAAAAAACTGGCGGCATGAAAACGCCTGGGACTTATTCGCCGGTATAGTCAGGCTCCCGACCTTCAAGGAAAGCTGTAATACCCTCCTGCCGGTCACCGGAACTGAAGGCCAGCGCAAACTGATCGGCATCCATGGCGCTGGCAGCATGGTTGAGCGCATTGGCGTAAGCGTTAATGCCCTGTTTGACCATACGGACCTGCACCGGCGGCATCGCGGCAATGCGTTCCGCCCATTCCAGGGCCTTGCCGAGTACGCTGCCATCGTCGGCCCGTTCATCAGCCAGCCCCCAGTCGATCGAACGGATGGCGTCGATTTTTTCAGCCAGCAGAATCAGGCGTTTGGTTTTGGCCGGGCCGATCAAATTGACGATTCTCGGCACCGACTGCCAACTCATGTTAAAACCACGCTCGACTTCCGGCACGTACATGTGCGCCGCCTTTCCCATCACCCGGAAATCGCAGGCAACCGCCAGCGCCACCCCGCCACCGACGCACCACCCCTCAATCGCGGCGATGGTCACCGGCTCGACCTCTTCCCAGGCTTTGGTCAGGCGTGGTCCGACCTGAATGGCCTTGCGCCGTTCGGCCAGTCCCAGCTTGTCAATGTCGGCTAGTATTGGATCGGTCAGGTCGCGGCCCAGCGTAAACACATCGTCACGCCCGGTGAGGATCACGGCGGACGTCTCAAAATCGTGCTCGAAACTGCGCGCGGCTTCGGTCAATTCGTCCATCACCTGACGCGACAGGGCATTGGCCTTGTGGTCACGCTGAAAGCGAACGACGGCAACACGGCCCTTTTTCTCGATGGAGACAAATTCCATGATGCGTTCTTTCTGTTAAAATACCGCCTGAAAAGAGGCCGTCAGCGACCCGAAACGGGTGATCCGTTTCTGGCCTTCATATTCTTTTGTACGGAACGCATTGGCATAAGACAGCTTGAACCGCCCGAGCAGCAATGCCGCACCGAAGCTCATATCACCGACCCAGTTTTTCTTGTCAACGCTGTGGCTGTTTCTGAAGGTATTGCCATCAAGGAAGATATTGTGGGCAACATAGCGCCCCTGCGCGGTAGCAAACAGATAGGCGCTGATCGACTGCTGTGGCAGGCGGTCGACAGACGTGCCACCCTGAATGATGCTCGGCGGGCCGAAGTTACGGGGCAGGTTCCAGCCCAGCCGGATGGCACCACCGGTATTGGCCTGGGTGACGACATTGCCAACACTGGCACCGGCATGGGGGATGGCATCAAACTGCACCGGACCAATGACCGAAACCGGGTCAAAGAACCGCCATTTCCGTTCGTAATGCAGGGCCACACCGATCTCGTTCTTGAGCTGGTTGTCCCAACCATCGAAGGTATCTATCAGGCGAACCTCGTGAACAAAATTCTGGGTCTCTTCGCCAAGCGCATAAGGGCCGATAACGCCGACATCCAGTTCGATTGATTCGAGGTCTTTGCGCTCACCTTCACGCGCGGTAACGGTATGAAGCGACAAACCACCATATAACCAGCCCGCGTAGGGCCGGTCATCAGTTATCAGATCGGTTCGGTAACGGTTTTCGGGTGTGTAGAGGTCCTGACCGGCAGCCAGACCAAAGCGCGTCGTCTTGTTGGTGTCCTGAGCCAGCTTCTCCAGCACATCACGAACATACTGCAAAGGCGCGATGGTATCGCCCTCCGGTGACAGCCAGGACACGCGAATGCCGTTGGTGTAGTGCTGGTCAACACCTGAAAACAGGTCGTTCTCGAACTTGACCTCAAGTGTGCCCAACTCTTTTGCATCGGTTTTCTGATCCGCCGCGAAAACGGATACGGGCAGAAGTGCAAGCAACGCCGCAGAGACGATAGAATTTTTGAGCAACCGCAATTTCATGAGTGAATTTCTAACACCAACTGTTCTTAACCCCAAGGGCCAGATAATATAACCGATAATATAACCGATAATATAATCGACCAAATTACTGAATATTTTACAAACACCGCAACGGAGCCTTCAGTCCATGAAATATACCCTTGGCGAGTATCAAGTCACCACTGATGGTGACAACTTTTTCATCGCCCCCAACGCCGCCGTGATTGGCAACGTAACGCTGGAACGAGATGCCAGTGTATGGTTTGGCGCAACGCTGCGTGGCGACAATGAACCAATTCTCATTGGTCAGGGGTCGAACGTTCAGGACGGTTCGGTGCTGCATACCGACCCCGGCTTCCCGATTGTTTTTGGCAAAAATGTCAGCATCGGTCACATGGTCATGATCCACGGCTGCTCAATTGGGGATGGAACCCTGGTCGGTATCGGCTCTATCATCCTGAACGGTGCAAAGATTGGCAAAAACTGCCTGATCGGTGCCCATACGCTGATCACCGAAGGCAAGGAAATTCCGGATGGTTCCGTGGTCATGGGATCCCCCGGCAAGATCGTTCGCGAAGCCACCGAACGCGACCTTGTCATCATCAGCGGCCCCGCCGAACGTTATCAAGAACGCTATCGTCTTTACCGCGACGAACTTCGTGTTCAGGAATAGGGCAAAACCAGAGCAAATGGACACGTATACGATCTAAAAAAATATTCTAGAAAACCTCATCATCTGGCGTATGGACAACGGCCCGGTAGGCATGCCAGCTTGCGTGACCGATCAGTGGCAAGGTGATCGTCAGTCCTACGTAGGCCAGCGCGAACCCGGCCCCCGTAAACAGCACGATAATCGCGGCCCAGACCATCATTGGCAGGAAGTTGCGAAATACCGAAAAGATACTGATCATGATGGCCGGCATGAACCCTGCCTTGCCGTCAACAATGGTTTGTAGCGATACGGCGCTGACCAGAAGGGCAAAAAATGCCAGGATGCCACCGATCACCGTACCGATTGAAATAAATACCAAACCGTCGGCGGTGAAAAGGGTATCCAGCGCGATCTGTCGCACCGATAGCGACGTGTGCGGAAAATTGACAGCGTAAATAAGTGCCGCAACCCTGATCCAGATCAGCATAAAAAACACCAGTGCCAGTCCGGCACCCAGTACGCCAACAATCTTGCCCCGCCAGATCGACAACACATCGGCCAGCGTTGGTTTGTTCCCCTGCTCCAGACAACGGCTGATTGCATAAAACGCGGTGCAGAATATTGGTGCGATCAGAATAAAACCCGCAGCCATGGGCCAGATCAGATATGGCACACCCATATAATAAAGTCCGGCGGTAATCGCCAACCCGAGTCCGGAAAACAACGCGCCAATGGACAGGCTGTAGATCGGGGCAACACAGAGATCACGCCAGCCTGCCGCCAGCCACAACCACGGATCCGTCGTTGTCACCGTGTTGATACGATCTTCAAAAGGGAAATGACCAACCGGTTTGGCTGGGGCATCGGAAGCGGGACCGTCTGTTGTCATTCTGAATAACCTTACTTGGAGTAAGGTGAGCCTAACCCGGATATGATGATTGCCGCAAGAACCCCGCACCCGCTCGCCCCTTGAAACTGCCCGCAAGAAACGCATATTGTTGATAGCTTCTGAGCATAG
>JAJFIJ010000012.1 GCA_021775105.1 Rhodospirillales bacterium
GACTGTCGGAGACAGTTTGCCGTTGATCATCATGTATTTGCCGTCCGGCGATGCGTTCACACCATGCGGGCTGTTGGGGATCGGGATATAACGGGTGTATTTGGACCCTTTACGGCCATCCAGAACAGGGGTGTCGCCTTCAAAGGTCTTGAAGTCACCAGCCTTGACGCCTGCTTCAATGGCGGCAATGTCAAAGACAACACACCAGTCAGCTTCTGCCGACGTCATGTCAGCCAGCGTCACGCCTTCTTCGGAGTTATAGCAGCTGGAGATTGCGTACTTGCCCTGATAGTCGGCATCAACATTATCCAGATTACCATCGACAATGACCTGCCAGGCGACTTTCATGGTGTCGCCATCAATGGCGGAGAACACGGCACGGTATTTGGACGTATCTTCCAGATCACGACCGTCGTTCGGCATGGGTACCCGGTGTTCACCATTTGCGAAGATGTAGCCGGTGCGTGGATATTTTTGCGGACGCAGTCCGTGAATATCGGCGGCATTCGGCACGGTGATGATCTTGTCGACCTTCATGATATCACAGCGGACACGGGCAACACGGGTATTGGCCTTGTCATTGACGAAGATATAGCGCCCGTCATAGGTGCCCTCGGTAAAGGACATGTGCGGATGGTGAGTATCACCGTTCAGATGAATGCCGCCCTTGTCCTTGAGGAATTCAGCTTCGTGAGGGAGCTGTCCTTCCATCATGATTTTGCGGCTTTCATTGGTCTGACCCCAGCCCGTCGCGCTGCAACGGTTGAAGACCGGAATACGCATCAATTCACGCATGGACGGCATGCCGAGAACACGGAGTTCACCGGACTGGCCACCGCTCCAGATGCCGTAGTATTCATCAAGTTCGCCGGGTTCGACGTTGGCTTTGGCATTTTTAACGGCGGCGCGCACGTCCGCGGGTGTCATCAGCGCACCTGCGCCAGCGACAGCACCCAGACCGGACAGAGTCGCGACCTTGGTGGTGGTTGTCAGAAGTTCTCGGCGTGAAACGCCTTCTTTCAGAGATTTATCAGACATCGTTTGGCTCCTATTAATCATGTTGTTGGTTTCCGGGCGCATATCCGTCATTGCTGATATCCATGCTTGTGTTGGCGGCTTCCGGACCTGCCGCTTTCTGATTGGCTAACGGTTGCGTTCTGCAACGGTAATTTCTCAACTCACATTCACTGTCTCCTTGGCCGGTTCTTTCGGTTTGGCGGAAAGAGCCTGCCGTCGTTCACGCCTCAGGCGTTTCTGAATCATCGGCGGGCAGCGATGGGTGTCGTAATAAAGCGTCTGGCAATGCAGGCATTGCAGGCATTCATTGGGATTGATCTGGCCGTTCGGGTGAATGGCCTGAACCATGCATTCCTTGGCACAACGATGGCAGGGCGATCCGCATTCCTTGTGACGACGCAACCATTCGTTCATACGAAGCCGTCCGGGGATTCCAAGCGCACCGCCCAACGGGCAAAGATAACGACAGAAAAAGCGTTCGATAAACAGACCAATAAACAACAGGATGACGGCATACAGGACATAGGGCCATGTGCGCAGGAAGGTCAGTACAATCGATGTTTTGAAGGGCTCGACCTCGGCCAGATGTTCGGCCATTTCAAACGAATAGAGCGACATGCCAAACAGGCCGAGGAAGATAATATACTTGACCGGCCAAACCCGCTCGTGAAGACCCCAGGGCACCTTGATCTGTGGAATCCTGAAGGTCTTGGCGAGGCGATTGAGAAGTTCCTGCAAGGCCCCGAACGGACACAGCCAGCCGCAGTAGACGCCTCGGCCCCAGAACAGCAGTGAGGCAGCAACCGATCCCCAGAGAATGAACAGCAACGGTTCCATCAGGAAGAAATCCCAACTGAACCCGTTAATCAGGGATCCGGCAAAGGTCAGGACATTGACAACGGAAAGCTGGGCTTGCTGGTAAAAACCGATCCAGACGGCGGTGAAGGTAAGGAACCCGAGACGAATACGGTCCGTCAGAATTGGCCGTTGCACCAGCCAGTCCTGAAAGAAAAAGATGATCGTCAGAACACCAAGGGCAGTCAGCAGGACACTGATCTGCGGAATTTTCTTTAGCCATATTCTTTTCCACAGAGGATCAGCGGACGACGCGCTGATAGAGCTTTTATTTGACCCGATATCAGCACTTCCGGCCTTGGGCGCAGCATCGATTGTTTTTCGGGTCAGGTATTTTTCCGGCGGAATGTAGCCTAGATCGAAAGTGATAAACTCCTTCTTGATCGGGCCGATGGCGCGCGCGACCAGAAGCTGAATACGCCAGGGTTTGGCCGGGTCGAAACCACTGTCGGCAGGTGTGATAAACAGGTCAACGTCTTTCAGTTTGGTTGATCCGTCAGCATTGAATCCGCCCAGACGTTTGTGACCACGGTCACGGAACCGGACATTGATATCGCCTTGAATAAGCTGAAAGCGGTCAAAAATGCCACCCCGGACGTATCCGGAGCCCTTGAACGAATAGAGCCCGTTACCACCGAGAAGGATTGCTGATTCTCCGGGTTTCAGTTTTTTCTGAAGGTTCTTGTATTCCTGCTTGCCAAGCAGACTGCGGGCGACGCTGGGGATTGCGGCTGAAGCGGCATAAAGATCTATGAATTCATCTTTGGGGTTTTCTGACTCAGACTTGGCCGCCGCTTCCGGTTTTCCGGCGCTTTCAAACGCCGCATTGATCTCACCGACAGACAAGGTCAGCCGTCGAACAGACCCATCCCCCAACAGGGATTGCCAACCCTGTAGCTCCATGGGGGCATCCTTGATCGAAACAATTTCGCGTGGGCCGGTTGTGATTTCCGGTTTCAACCCGCCGATAGAACGGCTTCTGGCAACCTTGATGGCGGAACGAATAATGGTGTCATCAATGATCATTACCGTGACGGTGGCACCGCTGACGATATCAACTTCGTGCCGGTCTTTCTCACCCTTGTGCATACCGATGATGTCGAGACCGGTATATTTGTCGATGAAAGTATTAATCTTGCTGACCGGGATACCGACCAGGACGATCGGTTCGGAATGTTTGACCATCTTGGCCCCGGTGATCACGCCTTTTGTATTCATGCCGACAACCACATGAATGGGCTTGCCGGAATAGCCGGTGGCGTTGACCATCGTAGAGTTCAGAAAGACGTAACCAATGATTTTGTCGCCCTGATAAGCCGTCGCGGCAGGCGGGTCGCCTTCTTCCGGTCCAAGCCTGTCGGCACCTGGAATGATTTGGTCTATGGAAAACTTGTCTTTGAATGTGGCGAGCTGGTAGGCCGCAGACACGTCAGCAGGAAGGCTGGTCACAAAAAGGAAAAATGCCAATCGGGCAATCAATAAGGGCAGATATTGACGCAACAGAGTATTCCTTTAATTAATTGACTGTGTAAAAACGGGTGGCGCGCGACAGTGAACACCATTGGTTTCATTCTGCTCGGCGCGGGTTTCATTAACCGACGCACGCTGAATATCCGTTTCTAAATCAGGTGTCACATCAAGCCAGACAGGTTGCCCCAACACAGGAGCATGATTGCCGAAAAGCAGACACCAGTCACAATGCTGCCCTTCTCGCGGATCACTATCCGGTTTTGAGCCTTGATCATTGATCGATACAGACGTCAGTCCGGAGAACGTGCAAATAACGATTTCATTTGAGAATTCCGGGCCAGACCCGTCAGTGGAAATTGATGCGCTGGCAGGCGACAAGATACCTGTCATCAGCAGTTGAATGAATAACCACACGAATACCGGTATCAAGCTGTAATTTTTGCGGCTTCTCAGTTTATTCAACACGTTGCACGGTTTCTCATCATGTTTGGGTAATTGCAGAATTCTGCTTTTGCGGTCCCGGCAATCACTCGGAAAATTCGCATGTTTTCTATCCATTTTGGCCCGACTTATGGCCCGGTAATGTTGAAATCATTGTTTTTTTATGTGCAATGCAGCACGCCTGAATGCAATGATTTCAGCTATGTTCAGGAGGGACACTAGCAACGTTTTGCAGGTGCGTTGTTGATATATGTCAATTCCAAATGCGTTTTTTTGGTCAATATTGCGCCATGATCAAATCACCGAATTCCATACTGGCGGATGCACCGCCAATCACCTCTCCGGATCACTTGTTTTCAGTTGTTCTGGCGCTCGGGCAAAATACGGTAAAATTTTGCGAACGCCTCGCCGATGAGATGAAAACCATGCAAAACGGCGATACGGCTCAGGTCTTCAGTGATCTCGCTTTGCGCGAACGCGAGCATATCAATTCTGTCCTTGCCCAGGCTGAACAGGCAGGTGCCGAGATTGACGCGGAAATCGACAATATCTGGCTGGAACGCGATTTGCGCGGTGATCTGGCCCGTGAAATTGCCGATAACCCCTATCTGATGACACCGTACCGGGCGCTTCGTCTGGCAGTGATCAACAAGGAACGGATATTTGAAATTCTCTCGACACTGGCGGCCAATCAGGAAAACGATGCCATTCGTCAGCACGCAGAATCACTGGCCCGCATGGAACTGGCGGAAATAGCCGAACTTCGGTTGCGCCGACGCCGGGCGTCCAGAAGCGAAGTTGAAACAGCGATTGAAAAATCGGGCCTCGGCAAACCACCGCTCGAACTGGAGAACTTCAACAAGATCGCTGAAACCGTGCACGCGATCATTCGTACACTGACATTAACCGTTCGGGAAACCTGGGCTTCGGAATTGACTGCCCAAACAGGGGAGGTCCTGGATGGAATACTGGATGATTTTCAGGATTTTCCCGACGTCCTGACCACCGGGGAAAACCGCGCCGCACTGGAAGCCGGGATCAGACAGCATAACGACAGCCTGTTCGCTGCCCTGAAAACCCTGCTGCGCGAACTGGAATCGGCTGTTGACCTGTTTCTTGGATACGCCGAAACCACCAGTTCCGAAGAAGTCGTTCATGGTGCACAAACCAAAGCCGAACGATACGTCCATCGCATCGCCAAAATCCGTGATGAGTTAAATGTCCGGGTCGGAAAATAGTGGGCAGAGGTCGTCGGCTGAGTGCCTATACGTTTTCGGTTTTGCCGGAAAACAATCGCCGCACCATTTCCAGCGGCCAGAGATACATGCGCCCGACCGAGTGCCATTCTCCGTCGGTTCCGTCGCCGAGACCCATGGTGAATGTTTCTTTGGATTTCGGGACATAGAGCGTGCCGAACAGGGCATCCCAGATCGCCAGGGCAAAACCGCAGTTTTTGCCGATGTGACGGGCTTCGGTGCTGTGGTGGATCTGGTGCTGGGCCGGACTGATGAAGATGTATCCGAGCACGCCGTAATCAAGCCAGACGTGGCTGTGACGCAGGTTGCCAATCATGTTGTAAACGGCGATCAGCAGATGGGTTCCGAGGAAGGTGTAAATACTGACCTGACCGGCACTGATATAATAAAAGATACCAACGACAATGCCGCCCAACAGGTTGCCACCCGTGCCCATGATCAAAAGATCAAGCGGGTGAACCCGGTAGGAAGTGATCGGCGTCAGGGCCTCTGCCGAATGATGAACCTTGTGAAACTGCCAGAGGACTGGAATCTGGTGTTGCAGCCAGTGGGCAAGAAAGCGCCCGAGATCGTAGGCGATAAAAAATGTCACTGTGTATAGAACGCGAATGGTTGTCGCGTCGAATATGGAGTTGTTGCGCGCCCCCAGAAAGGCGATCAGCCGGGCATTGATCCAGCTGCCGACATCGGCGCTGGCGAGGATCAGCGGGGCAAAGATAAAGGCAAAAACGAAGCTGTTGACGATGTAATAGCGATAATCCGCTTTGGTCGACGTTGACCACCAGATGTTCAGGGAAAACTGCTGGCGCAGGGTTTCCATGGCACCTTCGGGAGATCGCAGCGATGTAATCAGCGGAATGCCGATGGCCAACACGGCGGCGGACAGAAGGTAGGGCCAGTAGATCATCGAATCGCTGTACAGGAAGGCAATGAACGGCCGGACGGCGATCTCCGCGAATTTGAACAGCTGGTCGAGATAGGCTTCCATGGTGTCCCTATAGTACAGGTGCAAGCGGGTTAGTTCGACCCGATTTTGAAAATGCTGAAAAACTCCTCACCGGCAACTTTGCGGACATGTTGGGGAATCCGCTTCGGATTGGTGCCAGGATGTAACCAGACTAGGTAGTCAAAGTCGTTTCGCCAGTTCGTCGCAATGGTGGCGTTCCATGCGGGTTCGCCACGCGCATTGGTTTCGCCATGCAACAGTTTTGGTGACGCCGGTTCGGAAATTTTCTGAACCAGATGGCTGAATTGGGGGCGGATTGCCAGCGGTTGCAGGTGGACAAACATCATTGGATAGAACGCTGATTTTTGGATCACCGCCAAAGATGGTAGGTGCCAGTAGTTCGAGAACAGGCAATCCCCGGTGACACTGTCTTTCTCTATGACCGTCAGCAGACGGCTGCCATTTTGCAGCGGCGCAAGGGCGCTGGCAAATTCCTGACGTTTGGCATCGCAGGTGGCGATTGAGGTGTGAACTTTTTCAAGACGCAGCAGGCCAATGATGATCAGGGCGATGGCGACAACGTTGCGCAATTTGCGTTCGGCAATATGGACCTCAAGGGCGGCGATCACCAGCAGCGCGACCAGAAGCGGTATACGAATATGTGTTAACCAGATACCGATCAGACGCACCGGCATGATCAGGCTGATGATCAGGAGAGCGATGATCGGCAGCAACAGAACGGGCGACAGAGTGACCCGCCGGCTGATTAGCAACCAAGCCAAAAGAATCAGTAGCGACAGGGCAGCAACGATATCAAAATCATTGAAATACAGTACCGGTGAAATTAGCGCTTCAAGGCGGGTGAAGGGTGACCCGAAGATCGTCTCGGTTCCGACGCCGGATGGACCAACCTGAAACCACAATATTACCGGGATGATGAACTGGCCAATCAGCGGAAAATCTTGCCTTATATCCGGACGCAGACCATGACGCCATTCGGCAAGGCGCATGGAAAACAGGGTAAAGGCGTAAAGGCCGAAGGCAATCAGGTGGCTGAAAAACAGAACAACGGACAGGATACAGCCCATGACAAATCGCGCGGCGGGGCTGATTTGTTCCGACCAGCACCACGCGGCGATCATCATCATCATCAGTCCCAGCCCGAACCCGTAATTGGCTAAACCCAGGGCGACGGGCGTGCTGTAGGCGATCAGGCCGACGCATAACGGCAGTAACCCGATTTTGCCGTAAAGCTGAAAGCGCAGGGCGGACACACCGGCGAACATCATCATCAATGTCAGCGCAATAAACAGTTTACCAACTATCGCTGTCGGCAGGACATACAGCAGGGGCGCGGCGAACACATCAATCGCAAGGTTCGGAATGATGCTCCAGTCTGCCTGATAGTACTGGCTCAGATCAGCATCGTTCGCCAGGTTATGAAGGATATGCACACGGGCCAGATGATTGAGCATGTCGGCACCGGGCGGGTATTCAGCGGCAAGGATGGGCAGCAGGGTCAGGGTGAGCGTTATCAGCCAGCACAGGAAAGTCAGAATCTGCGGACGCGCGATCATCGGCGGGCAAATTTCTGAAGATTGCGACGGATTTTGAGCAGATCGACAAACGCCCTTACCATCGCCACAGGAGAAAGTGTCGAGCCCCCGTGATCCTGCCATTCATGAAGCGGAAATTCGCGAATTCGGGGCGCCCCGACAAGGCTGTTCAGTCTGCCGATCAGTTCCACATCAAATGCCCAGCGCGAACAGAACGGGTCGGACAGGGCGGTCTTCAGAGCGTCGGAAACGCCGAAAAACTTGGCCCCGCACTGGGTGTCGTAGACGGATAAGTTCAAGGTCAGAGACGCCGCTGTCGCAAATACCCGACCGAGATAATGGCGAACAGGGGAACGATCAATCCGGTGCCCCAGCAGGGCCACCCGCGACCCGAGAACGACATCGACGGGTTGATCGATGTGCACGTTTATCAGGCGGCAGACTTCGGTTGCCGGCGTTGCCATATCGGCATCAATATAACCGACCTGTGTCGCCCCCTGATCAATGGCCTGACAAAGTCCGGACCGAACGGCTTCGCCTTTACCTGTATTGGTCGGCAATATCAGAACTTCAGCGTTTTTCCCAATCTTGTCGGCCAGTGAACGAAGGACGTCTGCGGTGTTATCTGTTGAGCCGTCATCGACGAAAATAAGATTTGCATCCGATGATAGTTTTGCCAGTTCGACAAAACCATCGGCGCCAATCCTTCGGGCTTCGTTATAGCATGGGATGATTATGTACGTTTTTGGCATGATGCCCACCAGCTTAGACCCGGAAGGTCCAGTTCGGCAAAAATCGCTGCACGGGACAGTGCATTGTCAGCGCCAAGACAATACCCGGCCAGAGATGTGACGAGCGGGCCTTGTCGCCAGACGGTATCAGGCTCGCCTGCCGGTTTTTGTCGAAGGCACCTTTCAATCAGGACCTGAAGGGCGCGCACGAAAACCGGCCCATGAAACAGTCCGCCCGATGATGCGGTGCTGAGCCCAGCCGCATTCAGTAAGGTCCGGGCCGTTGCCGGGCTGTAGCGACGGTGATGGTGGAGAAGGCGATCATGGTTGGAAAATAACGCGGGCCAGGCCGGAACGCTGAAAATGAGATGGCCGCTGTCGTTCAGGTTTTCGCTGACAACAGATCGCAGGAAGCTCAGGTCATCTTCGATATGTTCAACCACATCAAGGGCCAGCACAATATCGAATCCGCCTTCAGGCCGGGTTGTTGTATAGGTGATTCCGGATGGCGCCTGGTCTTTCAGGCTGGCGAGATGGTCGGGTGTGTAGTTGATATCAAGGCAGACGATTGAGCTGCCGTCGGGCAAGCGGCCAATAAGATTGGCGGCAAACCAGCCATCACCGGCTCCGGCATCCAGCACCGATATTGG
>JAJFIJ010000111.1 GCA_021775105.1 Rhodospirillales bacterium
GTGATCAGGTCACCAGCGAACACCGCAGCTACAGCGCTGCCCATATAGATTTGCGCCATACTACCCTGTAAAGCATCATCATCGTGGATGGTATAAAGCACACCCAGGAAGGCGGCAATATGGAAGATATAACCCCACACAAGCGACAGCCTATCGACCCGCAGGAGCTCCAGCGTATAGCCGAAAAACTCAGTATTGACGACAGTACCCGAATCCAATGCAATGGTATAAACCAGTCCAACCACTGGCAGCACAAGCATAAGGGCGCGGCGTGCCATGCCGGATAGCAGCGGCACAAAAAGCCCGCCGATGATCATGAACAAGCCTGGATTGAACTCAATCATCACCGTCTTCTCCGTCGTAATAATCTTCGTCGCGCATCAGAATTTTTCGCATCAACTTCGCCAGCAGAACCAGGCCTACACACATCACAAAGCCATAAATGGCGTAAAACCCGAACACCTTCTCAACGGTGAAATACGAATATTTGAGATAAAAGCCATCGGCTGCGAAGAGTGCAGCGCATACGATGACCAGCGCCCAGACGATTTTTCGGACGTTGCGCCTGTCGTCGAGCCAGTAGGTCTTGTCATCGCGTTGGTCGCTCATGGTGTCACCCCTCCCACCATTGGCAGTAGAAACCGGTAAAGGTCATGGGCAAAGAAAAATAAAACCAAACAGCCGAAAGCCGTAAAAGTTAACGCACCAACGCAAGCCAATGGGGCTTCTTCCAGCCTCCCGATTTTCCATGTATTGCTTGCAGCGGCATCGCCCGGGTGATTGATGCGCAAATCTTCGGCATCGCTATGATGATGGTCATTGCCATGATGTTCATCTGGGAGGGGCTCACTAAAAAAGCCCCTAATCACAAGGGGGACCAGGTACGCGACATTCAGAAGCGAAGATATCATCAGCACGGCAACAAATATTACATCACCTGTTTCCGCCGCCCCCAATGCAATGAACCATTTGCTCCAAACGCCGCCAAAGGGTGGCAGCCCGATAATACTGAGGCTTCCGATCAGAAAGCAGATGAACGTAATTGGCATTTTTCGTCCAAGGCCGCGCATCTGGCTGATTTCGGTTTTGTGACTGGCGACCAATATGGCACCCGCACAAAAAAACAATGTGATTTTCCCAAATGCATGCATGACAATATGCATGCCGCCGCCAATCGCCGCCGTGGGATTAACCAGCATGGCCGCAAGGACAATATATGACAGTTGGCTGATCGTCGAATAGGCCAACCGCGCCTTCAAATTGTCTTTGCGCATGGCAACCAGAGACGCAATCAGAATCGTTCCCGCCGCCATATATTGCAACCATTCAGAACTGCCAAGTTCTGTCAGATTGTCGATCCCGAATATGTAGACGGTGACTTTCAAGACCGTGAACACTCCCGCCTTAACAACCGCCACCGCGTGCAGCAAAGCACTGACCGGCGTTGGCGCGACCATGGCGGCGGGCAACCAGCGGTGAAATGGCATGACGGCAGCTTTACCGATACCGAAAACATACATCGCCAACAACACCGCCGTAATTGCTTCACTGGCGTGGCCCTTCAATATCCCGCCAGCTGTAAAATCAAGTGTTCCCGTCAGTGTCCAGGTCCAGACAACGGCAACCAGTTGAAGGGCAATCGACGTGCCGATCAGGATGCCCAGATAAACACGGCCGGCGCGCTTGGCTTCCGGCGTTCCAGCATGTGTAACCAACGGGAAAGTCGAGATTGTCAGAACTTCATAGAACACAAACAGCGTCAGCATGTTTCCGGCGAATGCGATACCGAGCGCGCTGGCAATGGCGATGGCGAAACAGATGTAAAACCGGGTCTGGTTCCGTTCATGATGGCCGCGCATGTAGCCAATGGCGTAGATCGTTGTGACGATCCAGAGGAAGCTGGCTACACCCGCAAAAACCATCCCCAGCGGTTCAATCACAAAGGAGATATTAAGCCCGGGCAGCATTTCCAACACCGTCCACTCCGGTCGGGCGCCCGCCATTACGTCGTCGAACATTGAGGCAACCAGAGAAAACGTAATTGCCGCGGAAATCAGCGTCACTGATTCACGCAGATTGGGTGATTTGCCGGTAATCGCAATACCAATGGCCCCCAGCAGTGGCACCAGTAACGCGTAGGAGATAGCCTGTTCCGGGGTCAATTGGCACCTCCGGTCAGAACTTCAGCCGCGGATCTTGCCACATCCAGCGTCGTCGTCGCATCAATACCATAATAGTAGGAGGCCCCGATCAGGATCAGCATCGGAACAATCATCGACATCGGCGCTTCCGTTACGGCCTCACTGCCTTCAGGAGGCGACTGGAAATAGGCGACTTCGACCACGCGCCAGATATAAATGACAGCGAGCAGGGAACTCAGAACGATCAATACCGCGACCGGCCACCAGCCTTTCTCCAGAGCACCCTGTATAAGATACCATTTGGAGATAAACCCGACAGTCAGCGGAACTCCGATCAGGCTGAACCCACCCGCAACAAAAGCCGCCATGGTGATGGGCATCCGCTTGCCAAGTCCGGCCATGTCACCAAGACGAACTGAGCCGATCACGTACATGATGCAGCCCATCGCCATGAACATTCCACCCTTTGTCAGCGCGTGATTAAACAGATGAACAATACCAGCTGTCACCCCAGAGGCATTTGCCATGGATATACCGAGAACCATGTAACCCAGTTGGGCAACAGATGAATAAGCGAGCATACGTTTAATGTTGACCTGATAAATGGCAACGGCGGACCCAGCGAACATGCCAGCGATTGCCAGTAGCATCAACAGATCACGGACCTGAAGGGTATCAAGAACATCGACGCCACCGAATATTGTGAAGATCACACGGATCAAGGCATAGACAGATACCTTGGTTGCCGTTGCCGCCAGAAATACAGTTACAGCCGATGGCGCGTAGGTATAGGCATTTGGTAGCCACATGTGCAGGGGGAAGAGCGCGAGTTTCAAGCACAGACCAACGGTCAAAAATGCCAATGCAGCTTGAATTGTCCGCGTTTCGGCAACCGCCGGAATTAGTGTAGCCAGATCGGCTATATTCAGCGATCCGGTCATCATATACATCATGCCCACACCAATGATGTAAAATGTCGCGCCCAGCGTCCCCAGTATGAGATACCGGTACGCCGCCGTCAGGCCGCGTTGATCGCGCCCCATGCTGATCAGAACGTATGACGACAGGGACGAAATTTCGAGAAACACAAACAGATTGAAAGCATCGCCGGTGATTGTAATCCCAAGCAATCCTGTCATGCAGAGCAGCATCATGGCGTAGAACAGATAGGCCCGGTCGCGTGGAATTTCCTTGTCCACCGTCGCCTTGGCATACGGCATGACGACAGAAGCAATGGCGGAAACGATGACCAGCACAAAGGCATTCAGTTTATCGATCCGATACTCAATTCCCCACGGTGCTGCCCAGCCACCAAGTTCGTAAACGATAACGCCCTGATCGAGCACCTGCAGCAAAAGCCCGATGGACATTGGCAGGCACAGCCAGCTAATTGCAACGGCCAGCACCCAGGTCCAGAAATGGTCGCGCATGAACATGCACAAGGGAGCTGCCATCAAGGGTATGACAATTTGCAGAACAGGCAACTGTTGGGCGATCATGAATCGTCCTCCATCGCCTGTATTTCGTCGTCCTCAATCGTTCCGTAGGCGTCGTTGATCCGCACCACCAGCGCCAACCCCAAAGCCGTCGTCGCCACACCAACGACAATCGCTGTCAGAATCAGGACGTGGGGCAGGGGGTTTGAATAGGTCTCGATACCTTCAGCCAGAATAGGTGCCGTGCCGCCGGTGATTTTTCCCATAGAGATGTAGAACAAAAACACAGAAACCTGAAACACGCTCAATCCGACAATTTTCTTGATCAGATTGTTGTGTGAAATGACGATATAAAAACCGATCATCATAAGGGCAATGATAATCCAGTATACGCTGATTCCCGGAAACTCCATGTCAGCGATCCTGCCCGGCAAATGCGATAAAAATGGTAATCATCGCCGAGGCAACAGTTATCCCCACACCCAATTCAACCAACAGGATACCAAGATGCTGTCCATTCGTGGGGTCATCGGCAAGCACGTTGTATTCCAGAAAGTTTCCGCCCATCATCATGGAAGCCACGCCGACGCCCGAATAGGTCAGCACTCCCAAGGCCAACCCTCCCCGCGTAACCCAGGCAGGAACGACCTGACGAAGTTTTTGCACGCCAAATATCAATGCATAAAGGATAAACCCGGCTGCAAAGATTACACCCGCCTGAAAGCCGCCACCCGGCCCGAAATCGCCGTGCCATTGCACATATAACGCAAACAACAGAATGAACGGGATCAGAAATTTTGAAACAACCCGCAAAATTACTTTTTGCTGCATCTCCGGTTTCATGAGGACGCCTCGTTAGCTGGACCGTCTTCTCCTGCAACGTTGTTATTTTCGTCCTCGGCCACTTCCTCATCCTCGTCATCCGGACTTTGGCGTATTCTGCGTCGACGACCGATGATTGCCAACACGCCCGCTGCCGCCGTAAAAACGACAAATACTTCCCCCAACGTATCGTAGCCCCGATAGCTGGCAAGAACTGAAGTCACCACATTGGGCAGACCAATCTCTTCACCGGATTTTTCAAGATACCTGGGCGCTACATGATGGTGAATGGCGCCCGTTTTATCGCCATAACCCGGCATATCCAGTGTTCCGTAGACCAGTACCCCACCAGTTATGAAAACCAGTACAAGAGCCGCCATGGTATTGGAATTCGGTGTGACCTTCTCAGTACTGGTGGTCAACGCCAGCGTACCCAACATCAGGACGGTAGATACCCCGGCTCCGACGGCCGCTTCCGTGAAAGCCACATCGACAGCGTCCATCACGACATATATTGCGGCACCCAACAGGCTGAAAATGCCTGTCAGCATGACAACGGCAAACAGATCACGAATACGCACGATCGCCACGCCTGTCGCCAGCATGAAGACCAGCAGTACCATGACAATCAAATCTTCGATGGGTCTGACTCCTTGCTGTCAACGGTCTCTTCCGTCATGGCTTCCTCTCGTGATACATCAATTGGCAGGCGAATACCGTCGTTCATGACTTCTGGCTTCAACCCTCCATTAAGGGCGGCGCGGGCGAGAGCATGGGTTGCTGTTGGGCCGGTGAAAAAGATAAAGACCAGAATTAATACCAACTTGGCAGTGATCAGGGTCAGACCCGCCTGAAAGATCAAGCCGATCAGAATCAGACCAACGCCTAATGTGTCAATCATGCCAGCACCGTGAATTCTGGTGTACATATCAGGCAGACGGATCAGGCCCCATCCGCCAATCAGGCACATCACACCGCCAACAACAATCGCTGCCCAACTAAGAATATCAAGGAGCATCTCCATCAGATGTCGCCTCCGTCTTCACGCTCTCCACCATGCCCCATATCGGCAAAGGTGACATATTTGGTAACGGCAATCGTGCCGATAAAGTTGATCAGAGCATAAACCAGCGCCAGATCGAGAAATTCTGGCCGTCCGGTCATGAAACCATGAACAGAAATCAAGATCACCGTGAGGGTACCAAACGTGTTTACCGCCAGTATCCTGTCATAGACGCTGGGGCCTTTTAGCGCCCGGATCAGGGCCATTGCCATCGTGACCAGCACGGCAGCGGCGGCAACCGTAAACATCATGCTTCCGGCTCCTCGGAAATCTTATCTTCCGGATGATCTTGCAAAGCGGGTTGCGCTGCGGCAGTAGGACCGCCCTTACCGAGTTCCATGGCCGTCACACGTCTGTCCATTTCTCCGGTTTCCAGACCTTCATAGGCACCGGGTGTCAGAGCGTGTATGGTGAAGGTATCGTCTTCGGCACCGATCGTAACGGTACCCGGCGTCAACGTAATTGAATTGGCATAGGTCACCCGCCCGACTTCTGATGGCTGAGTCGCCTTGACCACCATCAGGCGAGGGCGAATGGCATCTCCGCCTGCCAGAATAGCCTTTGCAACATCGAAATTGGCCTTGGCAATCTCCATCAGCAACCAGGGAAAGTAAGCGATCGCCCGTATGGCCAGATGAATAGGATGGCTCTCATGGTCAACAGCGTCCATGCGATGGGCAATCCACACGACGGAGAGGATAGACCCTGCGCCCAGAGCGAGAATCAATGGAACCAGAAAACCTGATAGCAACCACCAGACAATAGTGAGAACAATTGCCAGACTAACAGCGTGAAGCACCCGAGACTCCCCTAACAGCGGTCCGCACTTATCGAAACCGGAACCAAAGCATTTTGTTGTTTTTTTAAACTCTAAAATCGATCACCATGACTGACCAGCGATATTTTGTGTTTTTGAAAAAATGCTGCCTAAGTATCTGATTTATAACTTTTGTTCTGGTATACCAACTTGATGACTTACTTGAAGATTTGGCAAAGAGCAGTAATTCTAGGTGCCTCACTAGCGGTTTTTACCGTTATATCGGCAAGTGATTCTCTAAAAGCAGCCGAATTTTTCCAAAAATCATCCCTGACCATCATCACCAAGTCGGGGGAACGTACTTTTTCCGTGGAACTTGCCCAAACAGCTCCTGAACGCACCCAGGGTCTTCAGGGGCGCAAATCACTGCCGGTCGGTACCGGTATGCTGTTTGATTTCAAAACGGTGCAACCCGTTACCATGTGGATGAAAAACACCCCTGTTTCACTTGATATGCTTTTCATTGCAGCTGACGGCACTGTCGCCAATATTGCCGAGGGAACCGAACCATTTTCACTGAACTACATTATATCTGAAGGGCCAGTGAGAGGAGTGCTTGAAGTTCAGGCAGGCACAGCCAGAGTCCTCGGCATAAAGAAGGGTGACCGTGTTGTCCATGGCATTTTCAAAATGGAAAACTGATAACCAGTTAGGCTGAATTAAGGGGCCACACCCCAGATATTTGATGCCAGTTGAATGATTGAATTTTCCGTATGATGAATGTCGCCATCAGCACGGGCAACGGCCTGCATTCCTCCGAATACCATTGGGATCAGAATCGGACTGTCGATTAGTTTAATAGCACTCTCAATCTCTGTAGTAAGTGATGATTCATCCAGCAAATGACGCACTTCAGCGTCATTTTTGCTGATCAGGCGGTTCAGGCCTCTGACATCCGGGAAATACTCACCTTCCGTGAACACTTCAAGTTTTGGTAGTTGACGCCAAAGCTCCGTCATTTCCTGAGGTTTCTGGACACGATCAGCGTAGATGGTCAACATCAGTAGCCGCAGGACTGCATCGACAGAGTTCTTTTCAATTATTTCAGCAATATCGTTCATCGTTCGCAGCCTTCCCTCTCTTTCCCGAGTATGTATAGCGTGTCAATTTCGTAATTCCAACGATCATGGCACCGCGTCCGTTGAGACACTTTCATATTATTGTGTTTTGTTCCTTTTTGGTCTTGCTCAATTCAGGTTAAGGTCCTAGACATCAGGGCGTCGGGGTGTAGCTCAGCCTGGTAGAGCACTCGCTTTGGGAGCGAGAAGTCGGAGGTT
>JAJFIJ010000112.1 GCA_021775105.1 Rhodospirillales bacterium
GCAGGGTAAGGAGCGGGCCGGAATTGAGCGGGCCATGGGTGGCGGCGGTTTCGGCGCGGGAAAATTCGCGCCGGTCATCTACAAAAAATTCATTGAACTGATTGCCCAGCAGCAAACCTTTTTTGGTGTTTTCAATATCTACGGCACGGAACCGCAAAAGGCTTTTTTCAAATCCACCATGGTTGGAGCGGACGTTGATGATGTTGAACGAATGAGAAAAATTGCCATCAGCAGCATTGAGACAAAAGACACCGAGGGGACTGAAGGCCCATACTGGTTCGCGACGATTACCAAAAAAATTGATCTGATGAAAAAGGTTGAAGACAAAGTTGCCAACGACCTGAATATGCTAACGACTGCGGTGCAGTCGGATGCCCAGAGCGTCTTTTATATTGCGAGCCTGATCACAATTATCCTTCTGTTGGCAACGGCGGTACTGGTGTTTGTTGTCGTGCGGGGGATTACGCAACCCATTGCCGATATGACAAGTGCGATGTCTGAACTTGCAGACGGTAACAAGACAATTGAAATAACCGGTTCTGATCGGGGAGACGAGATTGGATCAATGGCGACGGCAGTGGAAGTTTTCAAAGCGAATATGATCCGGGCCGATCAGATGGGCGAAGAGCAGCAACAGGCCCAAAAAGCCAGAGAACAACGCCAGATGCTTATCGATGAGTACATCAGTGATTTCGAATTGACGATGATGACGGTTCTGGAAGGTATGGAAAATGCGGACTCCACCATGAAAAGAACCGCCGACGAGATGAATGCGGGCGCGCAGGATACGACATCTCAGGCGACAACTGTCGCCGCCGCTGCCGAACAGGCGTCCGTCAATGTGCAGACAGTTGCCGCTGCAACTGAAGAGTTGTCTGCATCGATCCGTGAAATCGCCTTGCAGGTTAATCATTCAACCGAAATTACGGCGCAAGCAGTGAACAGTGCTAACAGTACAATGGAGGAGGTGCAGGAACTTGAAGGGTTGGTCGAGAAGATTGGCGATGTTGTTGAACTGATCTCCGATATCGCCGAACAAACCAATCTTCTGGCGCTTAACGCGACGATTGAAGCGGCAAGAGCAGGGGAGTCCGGCAAGGGCTTCGCCGTCGTTGCTTCCGAAGTAAAAAACCTTGCCAATCAGACGGCCCGGGCAACGGATGAAATCGGTCGTCAGATTTCCGATGTGCAGCAGTCGACGGGGAAATCTGTAACTTCTATTCGGACGATTGCCGAGGTCATAAACAAGGTTAATGAAGTTGCAACCTCAATTTCGGCGGCAGTCGAAGAGCAGGATGCAGCGACACGCGAGATCGCCTCCAATGTTGAGCAGGCATCTGCCGGGACAACAGAGGTCTCTTCCTCAATTATCCTGGTTACGGAGTCAGCGAACAAGTCACTTGAACTGGCAAAAGGGATAGAAGGATCATCTGAGACTCTTTCCGAGCAGACAGTGGCTTTGAACTTAAATGTTGAGCGGTTTCTGAACAATGTCCGTGCAGCCGACGGTGGTGACCCGGATCAACTTATCATCTGGAATCGTGAAATTGAAGTTGGGCATGAACTTATAGACGAGGAACATCAGAAAGTAATCGGTGTTATCAATCAGCTATACACATCCGTAAGGTCCGGGGCGAACGAATCGACCATTGATAAAGCCTATAAGGAAATGAAGGACTATACGAACTATCACTTTACCCATGAAGAGCAGGTTATGGAAAAAGTGAATTATCCGGAAACTGAACGGCACAAGACTCAGCACCGGCAGTTTATTGAACGGATGGAAACGGTCTACGACGAATTCAAGTCAGGGAGTGATCCGTCTGGTAAATCACTTCTCAATCTGCTCGGCAGCTGGTGGACAACCCATATTAAAACGTTCGACACGAAGCTCGCCGATTATTGAAATTGGGAGTGTTGTTGATAGCCATAGGCCGGGATTTCAGATTTTTGTGGGATTTGGCCATTGTTATTGAATATCGCTAAGCGGGATTTTTTCATGAGCCAAAGTTCAATCGAATTTCTTAAAACCCGATATATCCTGGTTCTATTCGTTCTCGGATTATTGGCTCTTGCCAATTATGTTCTGCTTGATGTTGTTATCGCCAGTCAGAAAACCGGGGCGGCAGAAGTCAATATCTCCGGGCGTCAGCGAATGCTGTCGCAGCGCATAGTTCTGTTGAGTCAACAACTCTATTCCCAGAGGGACCGGGAACCAAATCCGGAAATTCTCTTGGATCTGGGTCAGGCAATTGAACTCATGCGCAAATCGCACAGGACGCTCACGCTTGGTGACGCCAGTCTGGGAGTGATGCCTCCCGCGTCCGAAGAACTGAAAACCCTGTATTTTGGCCCCCGCATGTTTGTCAATTCCGAGGTTCAGTCATTTCTGGCGATGGCCGTCGTGCAGTACAATACAGCAGCGGCGGGTATACATGAGATGCACGGCTTTGATTTTGATGTTAAAAAATTTCTTGAAAATCTCGATTCTGTGGTCAGCCAATATCAGCTTGAAAGTGAAACCAGAATCGCCAAGCTTCAGTCTTATCAGGCTACGGCATTTTTTGTCACCATACTTGTTCTGATCGGAGCCGGGCTGATGGTTTTTCGACCGATGGTCGCACGTGTTCGGAAATACATGCTCGAACTCACCGAGGCGGAGGAAAGGTTTCGGTCGATCACTAATTCTTCCACAGTGGCAATGGTTGTCGCCGTCGATTACAGCGGGATGATTATTTTCTGGAATCCTGCCGCACAAAGAATTTTTGGATATAGTGAAAAGGAAATTCAGGGTCGCCCGTTGACCGATATCATGCCCGAACGGTATCGCGATGCGCACTGTCGGGGATTTGAACGGGCCGCACATTCAGATGACCATTCCGTGATTGGCAAAACCATTGATGTCCACGGACTTAAAAAAGACGGAACGGAATTTCCCATTGAATTGTCTCTGGGTATGTGGCGGCAGGATGGGAAGAAATACTTCAGCGCGATTATTCACGATATAACCAAACGCAAACGGGCAGAGACGGCGCTGAGGGAAAGTGAAGAGCGGTTTCGGTCAATTACCAAATCATCTTCAAATGCGATGATTATTGCCGTTGACCAATCGGGCGCAGTGATTTCCTGGAATCCGGCAGCGGAAAAAGCGTTCGGATACAGTGAGGCGGAAATTCTTGGCCAGCCCCTGATTGATATCATTCCCGAACGTCATAAAACCGCCCATGAACAGGGTTTCCGACGGGCGGCAAATTCCGGAGACTATCATATTCTGGGGAAATCGGTCGAAATTCACGCGCTTCGAAGGAACGGTGAAGAGTTCCCCATAGAACTGTCGCTCGGGACCTGGAAACAGGACGACAAGAAGTATTTCAGCGCGATTATTCACGATATTACGGATCGCAAGCAGGCGGAGGCGCAGTTGCGCGATGCCAAAGACGATGCCGAAAAAGCCAACGAGGCAAAATCAGAATTCCTTGCCAACATGAGCCACGAATTGCGAACGCCTTTGAATGCCGTTCTCGGGTTTGCCCAAATGCTTCAGTATGATCCGAACAATCCGCTTTCACCGGCACAAGGGGAAAACATCGGACACATCATGGAGGGTGGCAACCATCTTCTGGCACTGGTCAACGATATCCTGGATCTGGCGGGCATTGAGGCTGACAAGGTAACGTTTGCCCTGGAGGACATAAACATTAACGACGTCATGGTCGATTGTGTCGCTCTGACAACACCTTTGGGAGAGCCGCGCGGCATAACAATCATTGATCAATTCAATGACGGTCTTTCGACGTTCATCAGAACCGACCGACGACGATGCAAGCAGATATTGCTTAACCTGCTATCCAATGCGGTCAAATTCAACACCGATGGCGGAACGGTGACGGTTGCTGGTGAAGAGGCGGAACCCGGTTTTTATCGTATGTCAGTTTCTGACACCGGGGTGGGTATCGCCAAAAAAGATTATGCCGATGTTTTCCAGATATTCCATCGCCTTGGGGCCAACTCGATGGTCGCCAGGGAAGGTACGGGTATCGGTCTGGCAGTGACCAAGTTGCTTGTTGAGAGAATGGCCGGACGGATTGGATTCGAGAGTGAGAAGGGAGTTGGCAGCAACTTTTGGGTGGAATTGCCGCTGGCGTCAAATCAGGATGTTTTCATCTGGACCGACGCCCTTCGCGTTGGGGTTGATGCCATAGACAAGGACCACCAGGTTCTCGTCTCCCTGCTAAACAAGATTGCGTGTGAACCCGCTGGCGGCGAGGAATTGGGGTCGATTATCAACGAACTGGTTGACTATACCCGCTATCACTTCGAGCGTGAAGAAATGATCATGCAGGTCTGTGACTATCCGGCCCTGGAGGAACATTGTGGGTTGCATCGCGATATTGCTGTCCAAATGAACAACATTGCTGAACAATGGTACAAAACCCGAGACCCGGTCATCCTTCAACGACTGCGTGCACTTTTGCGCCATTGGTTGTTCGATCACGTCGTAAACGCAGATACTCAGATTTCCCAATACGCCAATGGAAAGGATCAGGCGATACGGAATTTATTGGAGCCGCTTGGATAGCTCCACTGTTTTACTGAACCCGGTCACTCATCAAACATCTTGTCGATTTTGTCCTGAGAAGTTCCCGGTCCGCCAATCACCGGCCTGTGCAATCTGATGTCGCCGTCAAGCCGCTAGATGGATTTGGTTTCTGCCGGCAGCGCCGCCACCCCGTCTTTGCCAAGGATAACGACCAGAGAATTCAGCGTTCCTTCGATCAGATTGATGGTCTTGGCGATTTTGGAGATTCGTAGGCCGGTAATATCGTGGAATGTGCAGGCATCGAAAATCCGGTTCACCTGCGCATCAATTTCCTCAAGCATGGGTTTGGCACCACCAAACGTGATTTCCTTCAGAAGCCTGTTGTTGACGTTTTGGACAGCTTCTGTCGGACGCATGATTTCCTCGATCGCCGAGGTGGTTTCTTCGGCAATGGAGTTTAATTGATCAGCCGCCGAGTCGAGCAGATTCGAATCACCGTCGGGATGATGAATTGAGACAAGCTCGGTTTTGATTTTCTGAATGGTTTCAAAGAGTCCGACAATTTCGTGCTGTAATACGTCGAGATTTGAGTCGCCTTTCACTTGAAAGTACTCCTTCTGCCTGCCCACATTAGGGTAAGGACTGAACGACATGGTGTTCAAGTCTGTAAATGTGAATTCTGGAGGATCAGAAATGGAGGTGGGCGATGGAAAAAATCACTAAAACGGATTCAGAGTGGCGTGAGCAGTTAACTGACGAACAATACTACGTTTGTCGGGGCAAAGGGACGGAGCGGGCCTTTAGCGGGAACTATGATAACTGCAAGGACGCAGGAGTTTATCACTGTGTCTGCTGTGATCATCCGCTGTTTTTATCTGATGCCAAATTTGATTCCGGTACCGGATGGCCCAGTTTTTATGCGCCGATATCCGAAGACGCCGTTCTGGAAGAAGAGGACAACGGGTTCTTCATGCGCCGAACAGAAACGCTTTGTGCCAGATGCGACGCTCATCTGGGCCATGTCTTTCCGGACGGTCCACAACCCACCGGTCTGCGTTACTGCATGAATTCAGCAGCACTGGTATTGAAATCGGAAACATGACGGGATCTTTATTATCAAACTCTGGAATTATGGTCAGGTGAATACAGGCTGATTCCAAATATCTCCCGACCCTTTGCGTCAAAACATTGACCGTTCAGGCTGAGCACAAACGGCTGGCGAATCAGGCAGCGTGTCAGTCTTTCCGCCCCGTAAGGAGAGATGCCGTTCAGGTCCACGGAAATCCGCATTTCGGTGCCAATTAAGCCGATCAGGTGGCCGGGGTCGCCGGTGTGGCGTTCCAGCGTCTCTGACAGGTGGGCGAGAACCTGGCTTCCCGGTCGCACGACCAGATTCAACGTGAACCGTCGCAGTTCAATTATTTCAGAAGATGAAAACCGGGTTAATCGGTCAGGATTGGAGGAGGTCATTATACGTACTCATTGGGCAGACAAAAACAGGGGACGAGGTGGCGCGCAGCATCATCGCTATGCTGCGGGTCATTCGGCCCTTGATAATTCGTTTGTCCAAAGTACGCATGAGAGAGTGGGTAACACGGGGCTCGCAGACAGTCAAATCCGGAGCCTGGAAATTTCGGAAGGTTTTCGGGAATATGTTTGGTCGGGCCAGTCCTCATGCTATGGGTAGTCAACAAGAATACATGGCAAAGAGTGGTTGGGGTGATAAGTGTCTGGGCATGGGTTGTCTTGATTGCAGCTATTTCCTGTGCCGCCATCCTGTCGGAAGCGATGGCCGGGGATATGGTCCTGAAAATGTCGGGCAACTGGTGCGTGACCGCCTGTTCAGCTAAGACGAGCGGCAGCGCGTCCAGTTTGAAAACCATGTCACCGGACAGCGAACTGTAGAGATTTTTCGAGCTCCTTCGGAAGACGGCGATATGAAACCTATGCCCTGATCCGTGATGAAGTTGATGCCAAGCCAATGGAACCCATTCGTGTCAAGGGAATACAGCGAGATGTCAGGCCTTATGCCCTGCAAAACGTGCTCGCCGAACGCGACGAAAAAAATCGCTTTATTCGTACCGAGGATGAAGGAATACGACTGTTCCTTGATCTCGCCAAAATGAACAAACGCCAGCGTACCAAAGCTGCTAAAAACCTGGAAAAAGCCGCAGCAAAGCTTCGCGGCACCTAAAGGGCGAAACGACCTGCCGGGTGCTGATCACCAGTATTTCAGATTAGCCCTGATTTCATTCCAATGGCACAGTGAGGCCAATTTTGGTGGTACTCATGACGACGGATGTGCGAAAGCGTTTGACGTTTGCGTCCTCGAAAAAAAGGCGTTGGGTCAGGGTTTCAAAATCCTGCATATCTTTTGCCAGCGCAACCAGGGCAAAGTCTGCTTCGCCCGTAATGTAATAACATTGCTGAACCTGTGGTTCTGCCCGGACTTTTCTGCGAAAGGCATCAATCTGGTCCAGTCGTTCACGTTCAAGTTCGACCAATATCAGGAAGGTCATGGCGTAGCCGGCGGCTTCAGGTGAAATCAGTGCAGACTCTCCGGTGATGGCACCGGTGCTTTTCAGATGTTTTATGCGGCGCTGCACCGTTGCCACGGAAGAGCCCGTTTCGTACGCAATGCTCTCAAGCCGTTCACGCGCGTTCTCCTGCAACATCCGTAAAATGATTATATCAGTGGTGGTCAGCTTGGTCATGATTAGTTTCCTACAGCATCGTTCGGAGTTGCGGCGTTTTGCACGTTTCAGTCTGCATCAAACAGTTTGGTCGAATTTTGGGAAAGTTACTTTCAGAACTGTTCCAAATACATCTTCTTTTAGTTAAATAGACTCAATTTATGATCAATATCCATCATATACATGTCAAATTTTATAAATTTTTTCAAATAAACTAAAAATTTGACCACTGACAAACTGCCCACCACGATAAGCTTGTTGGCAATATCGGGCACAAAAACTGCAATCCAAGGACCCCAGCGATGACGGAACGTAGCTTTCAAGGCACCGCAACAGCGCCTTCAATTCGAGATATTCTGAAATGAACAAGATAATCGAGTTTCAGAATGTATCGAAATCCTATGGTGACCTGCAGGTCCTGAAAAATCTCGATATGCATGTTAAAAGCGGAGAAAAGTTGGCGCTTATCGGTCCCAGCGGATCCGGAAAAACAACCATCCTCCGGATTTTGATGACTCTTGAAACTATTGACAACGGCCATGTGACCGTGGACGGCGACTATTTATGGCATCAGAAAGTGGACGAAAATCTGGTGCCTGCCAGTGAAAAACACCTGCACAAGATGCGGCAGAGTATTGGTATGGTTTTTCAGCAATTTAATCTGTTTCCCCACTTGACGGCCCTTGCCAATATCGAGCAACCGCAGATATTGATTAAGGAAAAAGATAAAACTGACGCAAAAAACAAGGCTCAGGAACTTCTCAATCTGGTCGGGCTTGAAGACAAACAGAGCCATTTCCCCCATCAGCTTTCCGGCGGTCAGCAGCAACGTGTTGCCATTGCCCGGGCGTTGGCCATGGACCCCAAAATAATGTTGTTTGATGAAGTTACTTCGGCCCTAGACCCCGAACTGGTTGATGAGGTGCTGACCGTTCTACGTGTGTTGGCCGCAAATTCGGACACAACCATGTTGACTGTTACACATG
The DNA here is from genome assembly GCA_021775105.1 of Rhodospirillales bacterium. GTDB lineage: Bacteria > Pseudomonadota > Alphaproteobacteria > Rhodospirillales > Casp-alpha2 > JAJFIJ01. The sequence goes on from JAJFIJ010000112.1 coordinate 8,220, forward strand.
AGATGAATTTTGCCCGTGAATTCGCCGATCGGGTGCTCTTCTTCGAAAAAGGCCAGATCGTTGAATCCGGCCCGCCAGAGAAAATTTTCACGACTCCGCAGGAACCCAGAACCAAGGATTTTCTCAAGAAATTTATCGGAGATATTGTTTAGGTATCAAATATCAAAATACGAATGATGTAATACGTCATCAAATGAGTTCGCGGCACAATAAACGGTAATTAAACAAGAAAGGGAAAGACAATGATAGGGATTAACACTCGGAAGACATTACGGACACTTACATTGGGGGTGATCACTCTGTCTGTATCTGCAGGATATGTATCTGCAGGAACACTGGATAAATTGAGAAAGCAGGGTTATGCAACGGTGGCCGTTGCCAATGAACCGCCCTATAGCGACATCAAGGGAGATGGATATGTCAGCGGTGCCGCGCCCGATGTGGCACGCGCCGTTATGAAAAAGCTTGGCGTGCCCGACCTGAAAGCGAAAGTTGTAGGGTATGGGGCCATGATTCCGGCGCTTATGGCGCGTCGTGTGGATATGGCGACATCAGGGCTTTATATTAAGCCGAAACGTTGCGAATCAATTATCTATTCTGAACCTGATCTGTGCGGCGCTGAAGCTTTTGCTGTCGCCAAGGGTAACCCGCTGAACATTCGCACTTACGAAGACATTGGCAAAAACCCCGACGTCACGATGACGACCTGTGCAGGCTGTGCAGAGGAAGCCTATGCCCTTGAACGTGGAGTCAAACCAAGCCAGATCAAGGTTTTCACCGATCCGCCAAGTGGTATTAAAATGCTCCAGCAGGGACGTGTTAACGTCTTCGCCCTTTCCGGACTGGGCACGGCAGATCTGCTCAAAAAGACCAACGACCCTAAAATTGAACTGGTTATGCCGGTCAAGGGCGTTCCCATGGGATGTGCTGGAGCCGCGTTCAATTCCGATGATAAGGAATTCAGGGCCGCCTATGACAAAGCCCTGACAGAACTCAAGGCCAGTGGTGAATTTGAAAAAATCATAACGCCTTATGGTTTTTCCGCTGAAGCGACTATGGCCGTTAAACGCGACGATTTTTGCCCGGGGAATTGAGCTCCCGGATTTCAATCCGTTCGTTTAAATCTTGGATGCTGCTCCCCTAGCGGGAGCAGCAGTTCAAAAGGATCAAAATGAAAGACGTTCTCGAATATACGCCGATATTGGTCGATGGAACCCTGATCACTATCCAGCTGACTCTGGCGAGTGCTGTGGTCGCACTGGTTCTTTCATTTGTCGTTGGCTTGTCCCGGTTCTCAAGCTACGGATTTGTGAGATGGCTGGCGATCGGGTATCTCGAGTTTTTCCGGGGCACCTCGGCGATCGTGCAGATGTTTTTTATGTTTTATGTGCTGCCATTGTTGGGGGTGACGTTATCACCATTGGCCGCCGGCATCGCCGCTTGCGGTCTCAACCTTAGCAGTTATGGATCGGAAGTCGTCCGTAGCGCTGTTCAGTCTGTCAATCGCGGACAGCATGAAGCCGCCATCGCCCTTAACTACACGACCTATCAAAGATTTCGTTACGTCCTGATCCCCCAGGCAATACCGGTGATGATTCCAACGTTTGGCAATCTACTGATTGAATTACTCAAACTGACGGCGGTTGCCTCGCTGATTACAATTTCCGATCTGACGTTCATGGCACAAATCATTCGGGTTCAGACAGCGCTCACACTGGAACCGTTCCTGGTGATCCTGATCATCTATTTTGTCCTGGCATCGGTGCTGGTTGGGTTCACCAATTATCTGGGTCGTAAGTTTTCCAGGGGCCGCCATACCATTGAAGTGAAGGGCGCATAGATCATGGAATGGAGTTGGAAAGTTGCCTTTGATGTCTTGCCTAAAATGGCCGAAGGCCTGCTGATTACGGTAGAAGCTACGCTTGTTGGCGCTTTGCTGGCGTACATTCTTGGTCTCGCGCTTGCCATTTTGAAGATGTCGAAAACCAGGTCCGTGGCATTCAGTTTCTACTGGATATCCGAATTCATTCGCCGGACGCCGTTGCTGGTCCAACTGTATTTCCTGTTCTATGTCCTTCCGGATCTCGGTATTTTCCTTTCCCCGTTTGTTGCCGGTGTTATTGGCCTTGGACTTCATTTCAGCACGTATACGTCAGAAGTTTTCCGGGCTGGGATTGAAAATGTTCCAAGGGGACAGTGGGAAGCTTCTAAATCGCTGAATTATAATGCTTATCAAACCATGCGATATGTGATCCTGCCGCAGGCCATACCGCCGATGATTCCACCGCTGGCGAATTATCTGATCACGATGTTCAAGGAGACGCCCCTGCTGTCAGCGATCACGGTTGTGGAATTGTTTAATGCGGCAAACATTTATAGCAACAGCAACTACAAATACCTGGAACCCATGACACTGGTTGGCGTGTTTTTCCTGCTGGTATCGGTCCCCGCTGCTTACGCCGCCATGCGACTGGAAAAGAAGTTTCAGCTTAAAAACACGGGAACAATCTGAAGTTATTTCTGTCCTCCGACAAAAACAATTCAGGTCTGCTGGAAAATATGCGGCCTTGGCGAATTTACGATAAAAAATCATAATATTTGAAATTTTTTATCAGAATTTTCTAAAATCAAATGTTTTTTTTGCGAATGTGAAGGCTATTGTGCAGGCATGACTATATTTAACTTACCCTCTCACAAGAGCGGCACTGAACCCCGTCAGTTCCGGGTTGCGGCAGACCGCCCGCTCGCCATGCTAAAGCAGTGCCCTGTATATACGCCGACCCCTCTTATGCGCCTCCCATCACTGGCTGCTGACCTCGGAGTTGCAGAACTATTCTGCAAGGATGAGTCCCAGAGAATGAGGCTCGGCAGTTTCAAGGCGCTGGGTGGGGCCTTTGCCGTTGCACAGATGATTTCCGATGCCTCGGATGAAACCGATTTGCTGAGTGAAAAAGCCAGGGATGTTGCCGAAGGCATGACCTTCATTACGGCCAGTGCCGGAAATCATGGCCTTTCGGTTGCCGCTGGTGCGCGGGTGTTTGGTGCCCGTGCTGTTATTGTCCTCTGTTCTTCAGTCCCCGAAGGGTTCGCCAACAGAATACGCGCGTTGGAAGCCGAAGTCGTTCGGGTTGATGGCACATACGAAGATAGCGTCGCACATGCGATTTCTGCGGCCAGCGCATACGGCTGGTACTTGCTGGCGGACGGGTCCTGGGAAGGTTATACCGAGCGCCCGGCACTGGTGATGGAAGGTTACACGGTACTTGCCGAAGAATGCCGCACTGAATTTGCGGCAGGCGGTCAATGGCCATCACATGTCTTTTTGCAGGCCGGTGTCGGCGGATTGGCGGCTGCTGTCGCCGGACATATCCGGGAATTCTGGGCCGAACAGCCACAGATAATTGTCGTTGAACCGGAAGCCGCACCCTGTTTGATGGAAAGCGTCAAGGCTGAACAGATGACAAGGGTTGATGGTTCGGTTTCAAATATGGGTCGATTGGACTGCAAGGATGCATCGCTGATCGCCTACCTGTCCTTGCGGCAGGATGCAGATACTTTCATTACGGTCTCTGACCATGATGCTTTGGCGGCCGTCGCCACGCTGGCAAAACATGGTATCGCAAGCACCCCAAGCGGGGCCGCCTCGCTTGCGGCGTTGAAAAATCTGGCTCCCGGAATGAGCAGCCGTTGTATGTTCATTGTGACAGAAGGGCCCGAAGGGGATTAACGGGCCCAAATTTTTTAAACCTGTCAGTCGGAGTCGGATCAGTCCGGATGTGTTCGCGGCTTCTCACTCGGAACTGCATCACTGACTAAAAAATTACTATGATCTCATCAAGGCCCGCTATGAAAGATGCTCGCGATATTACCGGAAATGACAACGCAGGTGAGGCGCCAATGCCATTGACAGTCGCGCACTGGGGAGCTTACCGGGTCGTCATGAAGAAAGACAAACCGGTAGCGTTGAGCGGGTTTGAAGATGATCCCGATCCATCGGCCATTGGCGACGCCATGCTGGATACGCTGGAAGGTCCTTGCCGTATCGGCAATCCGATGGTGCGTCGGGGATTTCTGGAACAGGGCACCGCCGGTGACCGCAGCTTGCGCGGTTGCGACAGTTTTGTCGAGGTGGATTGGGAACAGGCTCTCGATCTGGTTGCCCGGGAGCTTGACCGGGTTCGTGATGGCTGGGGCAATCAGGCGATCTATGCCGGGTCTTATGGCTGGGCCAGCGCCGGACGCTTCCATCACGCGCAAAGCCAGTTGCGCCGTTTCATGAACCTCTATGGGGGTTGTACCGTAGCGCGCGATTCCTACAGTTACGCCGCTGCCGAAGTGATCTTGCCGCATGTCGTTGGCCCAATGGCCCAACTGTTACTTGAGCATACATCCTGGAAATCGATCACCGAAGGGGCGGGGCTGGTGGTTGCATTTGGCGGCATGGCGATACGTAACGCCCAGGTGAATTCCGGTGGTACCGGCCATCATAGTCAGCGGCACGATATGATGACGGCAAGGCAGGCGGGGGTGGAGTTCGTCAATATCAGCCCGACTGCAGACGATACGATGGACGGGCTGGAAGCAAAATGGTTGCCGATACGCCCCAATACCGACGTCGCCCTGATGCTTGCGCTGGCCCACACTCTGGTGAGTGAAGGGCTGCACGACAAGGCGTTCCTGAAACAATACTGTACGGGATTTGAGCGCTTTCTGCCCTACCTGATGGGAAAAGTTGACGGAATTGCTAAAAATGCAAACTGGGCGGCGCAAATAACCGGTATTCCCGCCGACACCATTTGTGGTCTGGCGCGGCGCATGGCAAACACGCCGACCATGATTTCGGCAAGCTGGTCATTGACCCGTCAACAACACGGTGAACAGCCCTACTGGATGCTGGTTGTACTGGCAGCGATGCTGGGCGGGATCGGGGGCACCGGCACCGGATTCGGTTTGGGGCTTGGTGCCGTCAATGGGGTTGGCAACCATCGCACCCACTTGCCGTGGGCGGCTCTGCCGACAGGGCGCAATCCATTGGACAGCTTTATCCCCGTCGCCCGTATCGCCGACATGCTGCTGCATCCGGGAGAACCCTTTCAGTATAACGGTCAGCATCGCCAATATCCCGATATCCGTCTGGTGTATTGGGTGGGTGGAAACCCCTTTCACCATCATCAGGATCTGAACCGCCTGCGCCGGGCGTGGCGAAAGATTGAAACCGTTGTCGTTCATGAGCCGTTCTGGACCCCACTCGCCCGGCACGCAGATATTGTCCTCCCGGCGACAGTCGCCCTTGAACGCAACGATCTTTCCGGTTCGCCTCGTGACAATTACATGTTTGCCATGCGTCAGGCGGTAAAACCCTATCGGAACGCCCGAAATGATCATGATATTTTTGCCACACTGGCCCGCCGCCTGCGACCGGCAGATAGCGACAAGATTGATTTTGAAGAAACTTTTACGGAAAGCCGCGACGAACAACAATGGTTGCGCGAATTATATCGGGAAACCCGAAGTCGCGGTGAGCAACGAGGGCACCATTTGCCTGAATTTGACACCTTTCTGGAGGCCGGTGTGTTACGTCTGGATGTCCCCGACGATGCACAGGCGATGCTACAGGGTTTCCGGGATGATCCCGACGCTCACCCCCTGGCAACACCTTCCGGGCAGATAGAAATTTTCAGTGAAACCATTGCCGGGTTTGGTCTTGAACACAATCCGGGACATCCGGTGTGGTATGAGCCCGAAGAATGGCTGGGGTCGCCACGGGTTGAGACGTATCCTTTGCATCTGATCTCTCATCAACCGGCACGCCGCCTGCATAGCCAGCTTGATCACAGTGCTCATAGCAGGGCTGGAAAAATCAGTGACAGAGAACCCTGTCGGTTGAACCCGGATGATGCGGTCGAGCGTCAGTTAAAGGAGGGCGATCTGGTGCGTATTTATAACAACCGCGGATCGTGTCTGAGTGCCGTGCAGCTTGATAGCGGTGTCCTGCAGGGCGTTGTAATGATTGCCACCGGGGCTTGGTATGACCCGGACTGGGACAACGACCCGACTTGCTGCAAGCACGGTAATCCCAATACCCTGACGGCGGATGTGCCAACGTCCGCCCTGGCTCAGGGACCGGGGGCCATGACCTGTCTGGTCGAGATTGAGCGGTTGTCGGGAAACGTGCCTGAGGTGACCGCATTTGTTCCACCAACGATCAATTCTGAATTGTGATTTTGCCATGAACGAACATCCAACCCTCGCCAACGACTTGCATGAAGAAATGGTCCAGTGGCGGCATAATTTTCATCAACACCCGGAACTGGGTTTTGCCGAGCATCGCACATCAGCCAAGGTCGCGGAATTGCTGCGCAGTTTCGGGGTTGAGGTTCATCAAGGTGTCGGCGGAACAGGTGTCGTGGGTGTGCTGAAGCGTGGGTCCAGCCCCAGGGCAATTGGCTTGCGCGCCGATATGGATGCCCTGACCATCACCGAAGAAAACACATTCGCGCACAAATCAAAACACCAAGGCCGGATGCACGCCTGTGGGCACGATGGTCACACGACGATGTTGCTGGGTGCGGCAAAGGTGCTGGCAAATACGGATGATTTTGACGGTACTGTGGTCATGATTTTCCAGCCTGCCGAAGAACATGGACGCGGCGCGCTGGCGATGATTGACGACGGATTGTTTGAGCGCTTTCCCATCGATGCGGTTTATGGAATTCACAACATGCCTTCGTTGGCAACCGGAAGCATTGCTGTTCGTCCGGGCCCAATTATGGCCTGTGAAGACAATTTCGATATTACGATTTTCGGCAAGGGTGGGCATGCCGCTTTGCCTCACCTGAGTATCGATCCGATCGTTATCGCTTCTGAAATTGTCCTGGCGTTGCAAAGCATTGTTTCTCGGACTCTCAATCCTGTCGACAACGCTGTTCTGTCGATCACAGATTTCGCCATCGAATCGACCCGGAATGTGATTCCGGAAAAGGTAACCCTGCGTGGCGATACGCGGGCGTTTACGTCTGATGTTCAGACCCAGATCGAGGCAAAGATTGGGCGACTGGTATCGGGGATATGTGCAGCACATGGCGCGACCCATGAATTTTCCTATTCCCGTGAATTTGCGGCGACCATCAATTCTGAAAAGGAGGCAGGAATAGCTGCCGAGGTTGCCCGAGAATTGATCGGAGACAGCAAGGTCAATGTCGCCTGCATGCCGGTAATGGCGTCGGAGGACTTCGGATATATGCTGCAACGCAAACCAGGCTGCTATCTGTTTTTGGGAAACGGCGGCGATGGACCGGGTGGTTGCGGACTTCACAATCCGCGTTATGATTTTAATGATGATATTCTGAGCACCGGGGCCGCGTTCTGGGTCCGTCTGATTCAGTCTCAACTCAACGTCTAGGGCTGGAGAATCCACTTATGTTTGCCGTACCGGACCGTGGTTTCACCCCGTCAGAATTCGAATCCCGTATGCAGCGCGTTCAGGACCGTATGCAGGCCGGAAAAATGGATGCCATTCTGTTGACCACAGAACCCGATGTCCGTTATTTCACCGGTTTTTTGACCCAGTTCTGGGAAAGCCCGACCCGGCCGTGGTTCGTTCTGCTGCCCCTGAGCGGAAAGCCGGTCGCCGTTATTCCGGAAATCGGTGCCGCCGGAATGGTGGGCACATGGGTTGAGGATATTCATACTTGGCCTGCCCCGAGGCCGGAAGATGACGGTATATCGTTATTGCACGATGTCATTGAAAGGCTGCCCCGGAAATTCGGATGCCTTGGTGTTTCTCTCGGGCATGAGAGTTATCTCCGTATGCCGGCGGCAGATTATCAGCGATTATTGAGCGGGTTGAGCGCCCACGAAATTACCGACGCCTCTGTCCTTCTTCATCAGCTAAGGTATGTGAAATCCGCCGCCGAGATCGAAAAAATTCACTATATTTGCGACCTCACGTCTGACGCCTTTGAAGCCCTGCCGCGATCATTGAAAATGGGTGAAAGCGAGCGCCAGAATTGCCAGCGGTTTCGCATCGATCTTCTTGAGCGTGGTGCAGACAACTCCCCCTATCTGATTTCAGGTTCCGGACCTGGCGGGTACGACAGTATTATCATGGGACCGACGGACCGGGTTCTTGAAGACGGCGACGTACTGATCATTGATACCGGCACCACGTTTGACGGATATTTCTGTGACTTTGATCGCAACTTTGCTTTTGGTCATGCCGATGATGCGCTGCTGCGTGCCTACGATGTGGTTTACGCCTCAACGGATGCCGGGTTTGCCGCCGCCCGTCCCGGAGCGACGACCAGTGATGTCTGGGCAGCAATGTGGCGGGTGCTGGAGAAAGGCGGCGCGCTTGGCAACAGTGTCGGACGTCTGGGCCACGGGCTTGGCATGCAGTTAACCGAGTGGCCGTCCAACACCCCGGACGACATGACGCCACTAGAACCGGGTGTCGTTCTGACCCTGGAACCCGGAATGGAATTTGCGCCCGGTAAACAGATGGTACACGAAGAAAATATCGTCATTACCGAAGATGGGGCCTGCTGGTTAAGCCGCAGGGCACCTGCTGAACTCCCCGTCGTTGACTGAAGCCAGCATCTTGGGTGAGAAGATCAGCCCGGATGACAAAACAATCAATTTAACGGTTCAGTCGCCTGGGTAATCCACTTCGATGTTTCATCATCGACCAGAGAACCGATTTGATCACGGACGTGTTGGTGGTAGGCGTTAACCCAGGCGAGTTCTCCGGCGTTCAGCAGCTCTGTGTTGATAACGTTGCGGTCAAACGGGGCCAGCGTCAGGGTTTCAAACTCCAGCATTTCCTTCCCTGTATCCGCTCCGGCATCTGATGTTGTGACGGCAACCAGATTTTCGATCCTGATTCCGTAGGCATCGGTTTTGTAATAACCGGGCTCGTTAGAGATGATCATACCGGGCAGCAGGGCGACAGAATTGGGCATTTTTGAAATGCGTTGCGGGCCTTCATGGACGGAGAGATACGCACCGACGCCGTGGCCGGTGCCGTGATCGTAATCGAGACCTGCCTGCCAAAGCGGCATGCGGGCGAGGGTATCGAGTTGCGAGCCGGTCGTGCCTATTGGAAATCTCGCGGTTGCCAGGGCGATATGACCTTTAAGAACCCGGGTGAAATTGTCGCGCATCTCCGGGCTTGGCGTGCCAATGGCGATGGTCCGGGTAATGTCCGTCGTGCCATCAAGATATTGCCCGCCGGAATCGACAAGCAGCAGGGAGTCCGGATCAAGTCGTCGGTTGGTTTTTTTGGAAACCCGGTAATGAACGATCGCGCCGTTCGGCCCGGATCCGGATATGGTTGGAAAACTGAGCCCCCGAAAATGTTCGTTTTCGGAACGCATTTTTTCCAGATACGCGCCAATCGAGATTTCGCTTTCCTGCCCGGTCGGAGCCGCTTTGGATAACCATGCAAGAAACCGGCAAACGGCAACACCATCACGTACATGGGCCGCACGAATGCCATCAAGCTCAACCTGATTTTTCTGTGCCTTGGCCAGTTGGCAGGGGTCTTCGCCTTTCGCAATGGTGGCTCCGCCCGCTTTCAGACGCAGGTAAATCCAGTTCGGGGTATCCACCGGGTTCAAGTGAACCGTTTTGTCGTCTTCTGCCAATTGGTCGAGGTGATCTCCCAATTGGTCCGGCTGATGAAGCCGCACGGCATCACCCAGAAGTTCAGCCAGACCATCGACCGGTTTGCGGGCATCGACAAACCAGTCGACGGTAGCATCCGCATGAAGCACGGCAAAGGACAGGGTGAACGGTGTAAAGGGAACATCGCTGCCGCGAATGTTGAGCAGCCAGGCGATTGAATCAGGTGCCGAAAGGATCAGGGCACCGATCTCCTGATCGCTCAGGTCTTTTGCGATCCGGCGACGTTTGTCTGTCGACGTTTGTCCGGCAAAGTCATCGGGTTGAGCAACAGCTGGAGACAGCGGCGCATCGGGCTGATCAGGCCAGACAGTATCGATCGGGTTGTTGTCGAGAGCGACCAGTTCAGCGCCTGCCTTGTCGCAGGCCGCTTGCAGGCGCGAAATCTGGGTTGGCGTATGTAGCCAGGGGTCATACGCAAGGCGTTGACCGTCTGTCATGTGTGCTGAAATCCAGTCCGTCTGCGGCTCGCTGGTCAGGTGGCGGGGCTCGAACAGCTCGACATCCACTTCGTCTCTGGCTTGCAGGGTATAGCGACCGTCAACGAATATGGCTGCACGTTCCGCCAATACGATGGCCGATCCGGCGGAGCCGGAAAAACCGGTCAGCCATTGCAGGCGTTCCGAACGCGCAGCGACGTACTCTCCCTGATGCTCGTCGGCTTTGGGGATTACAAATCCATCTAATTTCTGACTGGAAAGCTCGCGTCGTAAATCGGCCAGACGGGCTTTGTCGGGGGGCTCTGAAGAAGGGCTGGTCATATTGCAAACCTAAGAGGCAGGACACACCCTGACAAGGCATTTCGGGTTATGCGATTTCAGCAATGCTGCGGTGCAACAATTGCGCTACAAAAAGTTGGAAATAGGAGTAAATAAAAGAGGAGCCCGGTGCTGGGCAGGCTTTGAAAGGTCAAAGCCATGAAATGTTAGAGGACACAAGAAATGTGGAACGCAAAAGCCGATGGGCTTCAATCATCAGTTTTCCTGAGTCATGCAGGACTTACCCAGGACGACATCCTGCGTGCTGAACAGCATGCTTATGAACTCCGCAGCAAGGCCTTCGCAGATATGACACACGCCTTGGTCAGCTCTGTAAAAGGCTGGTTTGCTGCACGTCGTAACCGGCGGGCTTTGCTTGAGCTCGACAACCACATGCTCGAAGATATCGGCCTGACACGCTATCAGGTTTACGATGCCTATCAGGTAACTTCCTTCGGTGCGTCGGGTCTTTTCGCCCCCCTGACCAATCTTGTTGTCGGCATTGTTGAGTTTGTCAAAGGCTGGCAAGCACGTCGCGATGCCTATCAGCAACTGTCCGGTCTTGATGACCATATGCTTGAAGATATCGGCGTGCGGCGTGACGAAATTGAAGCCATCGCATTCCGCGGCAAGATTCGTAAACCGATCATGCATGCCCCGGTCAGTGTCGACACGCTCCGCACGCATGCGTTTCCGGGAGTTGCTCCGGAGAAACGCGGAAAACATCTCGCTGCATAAATCAATTGCGGTTCAATACGTTATCTAAGGCGGCTCTCGAACGGGTCGCCTTTTTTATTTCTCTGATTTGGCCGGAGTGTAGCCCAGCCGTCTGAGGCAGGTTTCGTAGATATCCTGACGCCTGCGGCGATTGTCGAAGGTTCGCATGTTTCTGGAATAGTCAGCGGTGAACTCATCATCGCGGTTCGTGCTGCCGTAATTTTTTTCGGAAGCGTACTCTTTTTCGCTGATGTGCCTGGCCCGACTTCGGCAATTGGCCTTGTCGACCGCCCATTGGTCTTCGTTGGCGCCAGGGTGGTTCCATTTCGTCACTGGCGAGGCGCAGCCGCCAATCACGGAGAGGACGACAAAAGAGATCACCAGCAGCGAAATTCTATTGACCATGAGCCATGCTAACGCGTTCCGCCGGGCGAGAAAACGACTTACTTGATTCTGAACTCTCATCTCCCAGGTTGGAATTTGCAACAATTTTGGTTATGACACGCTGGGGGCAGCCCTTGCGGTGGCGGCTTTGCCGGTATTGCCCGGAAACATGAAGGAGGCCAGGCCTATGGGCGTGAGAAAACGGATCGGGGAATTTGTTGAAACCCCCGTGGTGCAAAATGCTATATTGGGACTGATCATATTCAATGCAATCACGCTCGGGCTGGAGACATCAAAATCCATTCATGCCGAATATGGTGCGGTTCTGTCTGTCCTTGACCGTGTTGTCCTGGGAGTTTTTGTCGTTGAAGTAGGGGCCAAGTTGTTTTATCGCGGCTTTGGTTTTTTCAGAAGCGGCTGGAACGTGTTTGATTTTGTGATCGTCGGCATTGCCCTGTTCCCGGCCAGTGGACCTCTTGCGGTTCTCCGCGCACTCAGGATTTTGCGGGCCTTCAGATTGATGTCGATGATCCCGCAAATGCGCACGGTCGTTCAGGCCCTGATCGCGGCTATCCCCGGAATGCTCTCTATTGTTGCCCTGATCTCGCTTATTTTTTATGTCAGTGCGGTTTTGACGACCAATCTTTTTGGTGGAAATTTTGACGTCTGGTTTGGCTCGATTGGACGGTCGATGTATTCCCTGTTCCAGATTATGACACTGGAAAGCTGGTCAATGGGTATCGTCCGTCCGGTGATGGAGATTTATCCTTATGCCTGGACGTTTTTCGTTCCGTTCATCCTGATTACCAGTTTTGCCGTTATCAATCTGTTCATCGGTGTGATAGTTGATTCCATGCAGACCCAGCACCGTGAAATTACAGCGGAAGTGCTGCAAGAAACAGTGAGCATCGAACACAAGATCGATACGGTTGAACGCGAACTGAACGACTTGCGACAGCTGCTTCGTCAAGCCCATCCCAAATGACGCATAAACGGGCAGGTGCCGCGGTTAGCTGCATGCGCGGACAGGCCTAAATTTTAGAAGGTGTGATGAGGCTGTCGAGGTCTCAGTCGGTCAGGCGAATCAATCCGAAAAGCGCGCCGCCAGCAACAACCATCAGGCCGGAAATAAGATAAATAGTCATGTGTTTGTACTCCTTGACATTCTGTCTAGCGATCAGCAAAGCACACAGACCCTTAACAAAACGTAAATTCAGGACCGGCTAATCCGGATCCGGGTGTCGGGTTCCCTGAACAAGCTGAAGAGCCTGAGGCAACGCACAAACTTGATTTAAATCAATGCAAAACACCTGAATTTGTATAAACTCAAGCGGAGCGGTAATTTTGCATTGAAGGATCTGATGGTATTTTTCGAATGGACAAAAAAGTATGCAACCGGCATTGCCGGAATTGATGCCGATCACGAAAATCTTTTCATGATTATCAATGTACTTCACGACAATGTTGAAAAAAACGGCCCGGAAGCAGAAATAACACCTGTCCTGACGGCCCTTGGTGAATATGTCAAAAGGCATTTCTTGTCAGAAGAAAAGGAAATGCGGCGTGCCGGTTACCCGGAAATTGCCAAACACATTGCTGAGCATCGAGCGATATCGCGGCGGATACAGGCATGTATTGATCAGGGTAATGAGCATCCGAATAGCATCAATGCCCTGGAATTGCTGGATTTTCTGAAAGACTGGCTGGCGAACCATGTCCTAAAAAGCGATATGGAATATGTTCCCTATGTAAATAGGGCAAATGAACCTCCCGCCACAAACGGCCCCTGATCACTTCACGGGCTATTTTTTCGGAACCAGACAATTTCTCAGAAAGTCGACGATCTCAATCGAATCCCATTCGGCGATGCCTGTCACACGACCAATTTCCTGCCCTTGTGGGTTAATCAGGATTGTTGAGGGCAATCCTTTGATTTTCAGGGCGCGCAACAGGCCGGACTTTTGATCGACCAGCACCGGCAGATCATTGAGTTTGTTTTTTTTATAGAATTTTGGTGCCAGTTCCATGCCCTTGCGGTCTTCCGAAATCGCCAGCACATCAATCCCGTTGCCCCGAACCAGCGCTGCCAGCCGGTCAAGTTGCGGCATTTCACGGACGCAGGGTGCGCACCAGGTTGCCCAGAAATTAAGCACAATTCCTTTGCCCAGATAGTCGGAAAGTGAGCGCTCTGACCCATCTTCGGCAAGGAACTTTGTATCCGGTACGGGAGGTTTCGACCGTGTGGACTGGAAATTTTTGAAGACCTGCCCGGATGCCAAACAGGCATCCGCTCCATCAGAGCTGGCTTCCGAGTGGCCGATATCAGTTGCGATGATAATTGCTGCGAACCACAGCAGGCGTAAAAAAACACGTTTTTTGCTTGCGAAAACGAATCGTTTCGGTGTTGATGCTGCGGAGCTCATGCTTATTTCTCGCTTGGATTCCTTTTATGCAGGCCGGCTTCACTGCCGGGAACATTATGAACAACAAAATACCAAAATCGGGCTCTGATGCCAGTTCAATTTGGGGCGGGCGGTTTTCCGGCGGCCCCGGTGAAATCATGGAAGAGATCAATGCTTCCATTGGTTTTGACCAGCGCTTTTATAATCAGGATATAACCGCGTCGCAGGCGCATGCGGAAATGTTGGCGGCGCAAGGCGTCATCAGCGACGAAGATGCCAAATCCATCGTTGACGGCCTGGACACCGTTCGCAAGGAAATAGAAGATGGTAGTTTCCCGTTCAAACGCGAACTTGAAGACATTCACATGAACGTCGAAGCCCGGCTTCGCGAACTGATTGGCGACGCGGCGGGGCGACTGCATACAGCCAGGTCGCGTAATGACCAAGTGGCAAATGACTTCAAAATCTGGGTGCGCGATGCGTTTGATATTCTGGATGGGGCGGTCAGGGGAATGCAGGCGGCGTTGATCGCTGTGGCCGAGGAACACGCTGGCAGTGTGATGCCCGGATTTACCCATTTGCAGACAGCACAGCCGGTCACTCTTGGTCACCATATGCTGGCTTATGTGGAAATGCTGGGTCGTGACCGCAGCCGTATTGCCGATTGACGCAAACGCATGAATGATTGCGCACTTGGAACGGCGGCACTGGCCGGAACGTCTTTCCCGATTGACCGCGAGATGACGGCAAAGGCACTTGGTTTCGAGCGCCCGGCGGCGAATTCCCTGGATGCCGTGGCGGACCGGGATTTTGTCCTGGATTATCTGTCGACGGCGTCCATAATTTCAGTGCACCTTTCGCGTCTTGCAGAAGAATACGTGATCTGGTGTTCTCAGCAGTTCGGTTATGCGCGATTGGGTGACGGGTTTTCGACCGGCAGTTCGATTATGCCGCAGAAACGTAATCCGGACGCAGCGGAACTGGTCCGTGCCAAGGCGGGCCGCGTGATCGGTGATCTCAGTACACTGCTGATCGTTATGAAGGGTCTGCCGATGACCTATGGCAAAGACATGCAGGAAGACAAGGAGCCGGTGTTCGATGCGCATGATACCCTGATGCTTTGTCTTGCGGCGATGACAGGCATGCTGGGTGATACAGTTTTTAACAAGGATCGTATGGCAGCGGACGCCGGTAACGGTTTCTCAACGGCCACCGACCTTGCGGACTGGCTGGTTCGGGTATTGGGTTTACCATTCCGCGATGCCCATCATGTAACCGGGGCCATCGTCAAATTGGCAGAAGACAGGGGTGTCGGACTGGAAGATCTGGAGCTTGCCGATATGCATACTGTTGAACAACGGATCACTGAAGATGTCTTTGATGTCCTTGGCGTTGAGAATTCAATTCGCAGCCGGACCAGTTTTGGCGGCACGGCACCGGATAATGTTCAGAAATCATGCGCTGAGGCGCGCAAAAGGTTTCTCGATTAACTTGGACAGGGTATGCTGGGCGTATGACACAGCCGAACGGAAATGTCTGGAATAAAACGGGACTGGCATTGGTGCTGGCACTGAGTATTGCCGGATGTGGCGTCAAATCGCAACCGACAGCTCCTGAGGGCGGAACCTATCCGAGACAGTACCCGACGGCTTTGCCAGCGCTAGAAACAGTGCCCGAAGAGAAAAAAGGCCAGCAGGTACCAGGATACAACCCGGATAATTTCTATCAGTATCCCAATCAGCCTCCCAAACAGTAGCCCAACAGGCTTTGTTAGCAGAAATTATCACATCAGGAACCAGATCATGGACCATTTCGACTACCGGGACGGCGAACTCTTTGCAGAGGACATCCCGCTCAGCCGGATCGCCAAAGAGGTAGGCACCCCGTTTTACTGTTATTCGACGGCAACGCTTGAACGTCATTATCAGGTTTTTGCCGATGCCGTGGCACCGCTTGGTGGCGACGTCTGCTATGCCGTTAAAGCCAATTCCAACATTGCCGTCATTGCTACGCTGGCCAGATTGGGCGCCGGCGCGGATGTGGTTTCCGGTGGCGAATTGCGCCGTGTCCTCGCCGCCGGGGTGAGTGCGGACAAGATTGTTTTTTCGGGTGTTGGCAAGACGCCCGAGGAACTGGCGAAAGCTCTTGAAGCAGGCGTCAAGCAAATCAATGTCGAATCTGAACCGGAATTTCTCTCGCTTTCTGATGTTGCCGTCGCGCACGGGCTTGAAGCCCGCGTTGCCGTTCGTGTAAACCCGGATGTAGACGCTGGCACGCATGAGAAAATCACCACCGGTAAATCAGAAAACAAGTTCGGTATCGACCTCGCTCTGGCCCGTGATGTCTACGCACGCGCCGCCGAATTACCAGGTATCAAATTGATTGGTGTCGCCCTTCATATTGGCTCGCAATTGACCGACCTTGAACCTTATCGCATCGCCTATAGCCGGGCTGTTGATTTTGTTCACCTGCTTCGCAGTGATGGTCATAATATCCGCCATCTTGATCTCGGAGGCGGGCTCGGTATTACCTATGATCAGGAGAATGCACCATCACCGGAAGCCTATGGAAAGATGGTCAGCGAAGTGATTGGCGATCTTGATATCAGTGTGACATTCGAGCCGGGGCGCATGATTTCCGGAAATGCGGGTGTGCTGGTAACGAAGATAATTTTCGTAAAGGACGGGGTTGGTCGGCAGTTCTGTATTATTGACGGAGCCATGAACGATTTAATCCGGCCAACGCTATATGACGCCTATCACGCCATCATTCCGGTCAAAGAACCGGACGCGGGCGTTGAAAAGATGGAAATGGACATCGTTGGCCCTATATGTGAATCGGGAGATTATTTTGCCAAGAACCGCGCCATGCCTCCGGTAAAGGATGGTGATTTGCTGGCGGTCAGAACAGTCGGGGCCTATGCAGCGGTTATGGGTTCCATGTATAATAGCCGGGCGTTGGCTCCTGAAATTCTGGTCAATGGCGCGCAATATTCGGTTGTTCGCAGACGGGTCGAGATTGATGATATGCTGAAGTTTGAAATTTTGCCTGAATGGATGGATACTGAGCGTTAGGAGAAGGCTGAACCCGGATGACAATGTCCGCTGATCCAAACCGACCATCTGCCCCGAATGCAAGGGGGAGCAATCGTATGCTTGGCTTGGCGGCGGCGGCACTTTTCTGGGAGCAAATTTGGCCGCGCCTCTGGCCCGTAACGGCGATCGGCCTGATATTTGTTTCCGTCGCCCTGTTCGACGTACTGCCACAGCTTCCCTTTTTACTGCACTGGCTGATTTTGCTTGGGTTCGCGGTTGTCCTGCTGGTTCGTTTGCGCCCGTTGCTGGGCGGTGATTATCACATCAACGATGACCAGCGCCGCCAGCGCCTTGAACGTGATAGCGGACTTCTTCATCGACCCCTAAGTGCCCTTGATGATAAACCCCTGTCAGAACAGAACGACGGTCCGGGGATACATATCTGGCAGGCGCACCAGCGCCGCATGCTGGAAAAGCTGAACGCGCTCAGGGTCCGTGCACCGGCACCGGGAATGGCTGCCAAAGATCCGTTTGCCGTTCGTATGGTTGTTGTCCTGGTTTCTGTACTGGCGATTGGCACGGGCTGGAATGACGCGGGCTCGCGTCTGGCCCGGGCGGTGATGCCGCATGCGGAAGGAACGGTGTCGGCTGACCTGAAGCTTGATGTCTGGATAACGCCACCGACCTATACCGGACTGGCTCCGGTTTTTCTGGAAAGGGCGATCCATAAGGAACCCGTCGCAGGGACGGCAGAACCGGCCGTCAAAAATGATCTGGAAATTCCCGTCGGCAGCACCATTCTTGCCCAGGTCAGCGGCAGCCAGGGGGTTCCGGAAATCGATCTTGCTGGGCGGCGGATCACACTGCCGATTGTCGGCAAGACCGCCGAAGGGGGAGGATACAGGGGAGAAGCGGAAGTCATTGATGCTGATCGCAAAGCCGACACTCTGAGCATTATGATTGAGAGCAGGGTGCTGGCCAGTTGGCCGGTCCGCATTGCTGTTGATCGACCGCCGGTAGTGGAATTCGTCGATCCGCCCAAACGTATAGGTCAGGCAAATCTGGCGCTGCGGTTCGAGGCCCGCGACGACTTTGCGCTGAAAGACGTGTGGGCGACAATTCAGGAATCGGGCGCGCAGGTGAATTCACAAGGCAATAATCAAATTCGTATTGAATTGCCGGCCTCGGGACTGGGAACGGCACTCGCGAAAGGCCAGAGCCGACACGATTATTCGGCTCATCCCTGGGCCGGAACAGAGGTTCTGATCAGTCTGATTGCCGAAGATGCCAAGGGTCAGGTTGGAAAAAGCGATCCGTTCAAAATGGTCTTGCCGGAGCGCACGTTCAATCACCCGGTTGCCCGGGCATTGGTCGAGCAGCGGAAAAAGCTTAACACCCCTGACGAACGTACCGTCGCTCGCGTGATTTATGAACTGGACATGATCAACACCAACCCGGCCCACTATTTTCACGATACCGTCGTTTTCCTGAATATTGCGGTCGCCAGAGCCCGCCTTCAGCATGACCGCGAACCGGGGGCTGTTGGCTCAGTGCAAAAACAGCTTTGGGAAACGGCGCTGCGTATCGAAGACGGGGAATTTGCCGTTGCCGACAAGGACCTGCGTGATGCTCAGGAACGATTGGCAAAAGCCATGCGTGATGGCGCAACTCCTGAACAACTGGATCGTCTGATGGCGGAGTTGCAGGCTGCCCTCGATAAATATATGAGCGCACTGGCCGAACACCTGCAGCGACAGGGATTAAGCGAGATGCCGATGAACCCGTCCGCACGGGCCATGGAAAGCGGAGATCTGCAACGGATGATCGAGCAGACCCGGGATTTGGCTAAAACCGGGGCGATGGATGCGGCACGTGAAATGCTGGCCCGACTGAACCGGATGCTGGACAGCATCAGGGATGGTGTGCGAATGGCACCGCCCAATGGAAAGATGGCAGAAGCCCGCAAGATGATGGATGAATTGCGTGGTCTCGCACAGCGCCAGCAGCAGCTTCTTGATCAGACTTTCCGAGAAATGCAGAAACAAGACGACGACTCCGGACCTTTGCCGCAATTGGGTAACGGGGCGATGCCTCCTATGGGCAATCAGGGACAGCAAGGGCAACCTTCTGATGAGGGGCAGAGATCACAGGGGGCCGGGAAGAGTGGCGGACCACTTCAGGGCATGGCCCGCCAACAGAAGGGATTGCGCGGTGAACTGGGGCGGCTGATGTTGCAGATGGACAAGATGCTGGGTTCTATCCCGGGCGGCCTCGGAAAAGCCGACCGGGCGATGAAAGGGGCCGGGAAAGCGCTTGGTGAAGGCGATGCAGGTACAGCGGTTCCCAACCAGACTGAAGCGCTGGATCAGTTGCGCAAGGCGACCAATCAGGCAGCCGAACAATTGGCAAAACAGATGCAGGGACAGATCGGACTGGCCCCCGGAATGCCGGGTCAGCGTCCGGGGCAACGCCGGGAGCAGGGTCGCGATCCGTTTGGTCGTCCCGGCGGCGGGGCACATGGCGGACTGACTGACGATGGCGCGGTCAAGGTCCCGAGCGAACGTGATATCCTCCGCGCCCGGGAGATTCTTGATGAACTTCATCGTCGGGCTGGCGAACAATCGCGCCCCCAGATGGAGCGCGAATTCATAGACCGGCTGCTGCGACGGTTTTAGGCCAGGTCAAATTCAGAGGCACCCATAAGACCTGTCCGCCGGAAACTTCCAGAAAGTACAAGATTATCCCTGACGGGATTATCACCTCAGGGATTTTATTTTTTGCCGCGACCGTCTTCTTCGCCTTCGGCGGCAGCAAAGGTCACTTCCAGACGACGGGCCAGCGGTGAGGGTTCAATCAGGCGGGCCTTGAAACTGATGTTGGCTTTCGGTTGGAGTCTATTTTTCACCGGTGCGGCCACTGCGTTCTGGATCGCTTGGCCTTCTCCGTCAAACAACAGAACCTTGATCATGGGAACGCCGCGTTCGACGTCAGAGATATTGGCGACAATCCCGCGAACAACCAGGACCTCCTGACCCTGCTCGTTTGTACGTTCTGATTTGACTTTCTGGATGGCCAGCCCGGCACCCAGTTCCTCGCCGCCAAGGCCAATCATTTCATAAATACCTGCGGCTGCCGGAACCAGCCCGACGACGGTATCCTTCAGGAATACAGTGGCGACCAGCAGGCCGACAATCAGAACCCCGACAGCGATACCGATGAGTTTACCGATGTTATGCTCTTTCGGCTGGCCATCTTCATCATCGCCGGACTCTTCGGCTGTAAAGACCTGCGGAATGGGATCGGGGTCCGGCAAATCATCAAGCTCGTCCGGATCGATAAGTTCCGGTTCAAAATCATCGTTGCCGCTGTCGACCATCGACGTGATGGCTTCCGGTTCATCGTCGTCGCCGAACATTTCATCCAGTTCAGCCGCGGTCAGTCCGCCATCATCGTTGTCTACCGATTCGGGCTCCGGTTCGGGCTCCGGTTCGGGTTCGGGCTCCGGTTCGGGCTCCGGTTCGGGCTCCGGTTCGGGTATGGGTTCCGGTATGGGTTCCGGTTCGGGAACAGGTTGAGGTGGCGGCTCCATGCCGGGCGGCACAGCACCCGGCGGAAGGGGCTGCCCATAAGCCATCTGCTCCGGGGTCTGGGGATAAGGGGCTGGTCCACCCTGGGGTGGGTAGGGCGCTGGCGCACCCGGATACACTGGGGGATAACCTGGCTGACCATAGGGTTGCGGCGGGTATCCCGGTTGTGGCGGATAACCCGGTGGTAGCGGAGGCGGGTACATTGCCGGTGCCTGCATTGATCGCGCCTGAGGGGCCGGTTGTGGCGAACTGACCGGTTGCTGAAACCAGCTATGTCCGCAATTCGAACAACGCGTCGTCTTCCCCGCACCCAGAGAGGCTGAATTGACGTTATAACTCGTCGAGCAATTGGGGCAGGTGATTATCATACAGGGTTGATCATCATCAGTTTTTTTAATTTATAGGATTTCCACGGTGTGAACGCAAGTTGCACCAACCTTCTAAAGATAAACCAGCACAGTTTTTTTTGGCAGCGAAAAAAGTCACTGGAATCAATCTGTTGCCGGAATCGTTCAGAATCTCCCGATTTTGCATCGAATGTCTGTCGCTGCGATGGTTTGCGGAACGTGAGCTATATACTTGACGGGTGATTCGCGTCTCATGGGAGAACCGCAACGCTGGACGCAAGCGGAGCGGCGTGGCATTGTTCGATGCAACGTGACAATTCCTTGAAGGAGCGCATCGAACGTGACTCGCCAAGACGACGAACCCATCGTCCGTTTTGAAAACGTCGGTCTGCGTTATGGGCTGGGTCCGGAAGTTTTGCAGGACGTGAGTTTTTCCCTGCAGCCGGGTTCTTTCCATTTTCTGATCGGAGAAAGTGGTGCCGGTAAATCGTCCCTGCTGAAGCTGATTTACCTTGCCTTCAAACCATCACGCGGCATGATTTCGTTGTTTGGTCGGGATATTGCCATGACATCACGCGAAGATCTGCCGGCGCTTCGTCGCAAAGTCGGTGTGGTTTTCCAGGAATTCAGGCTTCTCAATCATTTATCGACTTTTGATAATGTCGCCTTGCCGCTTCGGGTCGCCGGAACCAGAGAAAGCGATGTTCGCAAACATGTCAGCGAACTGTTGGCTTGGGTCGGCCTCAAGGATCATATGCAGGCACGTCCACCGACCCTGTCAGGCGGACAGCAACAACGTGTGTCGATTGCCCGTGCTATTATTGGCAGACCCCGCCTGCTGCTGGCTGATGAACCGACAGGAAATGTTGACGACGATATGGGATTTCGTCTGATGCATCTGTTCGAGGAACTGAACCGGTTGGGGACGTCTGTTGTTATTGCCACGCACAATATGCATTTGGTCGAGCGCCTGGGGCATCGTCAGCTTCGGCTGGACGATGGCCGCCTGAACATCAGGGAGGCGGTTGCCAGTCCGGCGCAAACGGCAAAGCCCTCTGCTCCTGACCAGCGCCCGGCCAGTGAGTCGGTGAGCGAACGAACCGGTCAGAAGCAAGCGGCTCCGGCCAAATCTTCCTTTGATGATGATTACAGGGGCAGCGGTGAAACTTTTGGCGATCCCGCCAGCCTTGAGAATTTTCTGTAAGCCATGAGGGTATTGTTTTCCGGACGCTCTGACCTGGCCCTGGATCGTGATGCTCATAGCCGCTTTCTGCCCTGGCTGATCGCTTTCATGGTTTTTCTGGCCGTCCTTGCACTGGCCGGGATGCTTGTCCTCAAGGAGGTTGCCGGGCGCTGGGACAAGGGCGTCAGCGGCACGTTGAGCATTCAGGTGTCGCCGGCGGAGAATCCGGAAAATGATGAACTGCGTCTGGCTGAGGCGTTGAAAGTTCTGGCCGAGACAGAGGAAATCGAGCGCTATGAAGTGATTGCGGACGAACGCATGAAGGGTTTGCTGAAACCCTGGCTTGGTGATATCGGCGACATGTCAGAACTTCCGTTACCGCAGCTGATTGACGTCGAGCTGAAATCCGGACTGCGTCTCGATACCAAGGTGCTGGAAAACCGCCTGGCGGTGAATGTGCCCGGTGTCAGCGTTGATGATCATCAGGTCTGGCTGGAACGGCTGGTCAATCTGATCCGCACTGTTCAGGGTGTCGCTGTACTGGTTTTGCTGTTCATTGCCTTCGCGACAGTTGGCACCGTCATCTTTACAACCCGCACCGGGCTTGCCATCCATCGTGAAGCGATTGAGGTGTTGCATCTGATCGGTGCGCAGGACACCTATATCGCCAGCCAGTTCTCCAGACGCGCGCTGATGCTTGGCCTGAAAGGCGGGGTGTTTGGATTGCTGCTCGGGGTGCCGACGGTCGCTGGAGTTGGGTATCTCGCCCGGCGAATGGACGGGTTCCTTCTGCCCAATATGCAAATGCAGCCGGAACACTGGGTTGTCGTTGTTATCCTGCCCCTGCTGGTCGCGGGAATTGCCATGGTTACAGCACGAGCGACAGTCATGCGGACATTGGCGAGGATGCTTTAGGTTATGGCCAGACGCCGGATTAGAGTTCGTGGTCCAATGCTCGGCAACTTGTTGCTGTTTCTGATCGGTGTTGCCGGGTTGTGGTGGATCGGTCTGTTCCGGTTTGTCGAAGCGATTCCGGTTGAAATTGTCGACAGGGAAACCGGATCCGACGCCATCATTGTTCTGACGGGAGGGAGTGGGCGTCTGGATGCCGGGCTTGATCTGCTGGAGGCGAACAATTCATCGCGCCTGTTTGTCTCCGGCGTTTACAAAGGCATGGAAGTCAGGCGATTGCTGAACCTCTCTGAAAAGGGCCGGGCCCATCTGGAATCACGAATCGCCATTGGCAACGCAGAAAACACCCTTGAAAACGCCACCGAGACGGCAAGCTGGATTGCCGGTAAGGATATCAAGACATTGCGACTGGTTACGGCGGCCTACCACATGCCGAGAAGCCTGCTGGAATTTAACAACGCCATGCCGGGAGTGCGGGTGATTTCCAATCCGGTGTTTCCCAATCATGTGAAGCAGGAACGCTGGTGGCTGTATCCGGGGACAGCCATGCTGATTGCCAGCGAGTTTAACAAGTTTCTGTTCGCCTGGGCGAGAAACTGGTTCAATCATCTGTTTCTTGGGCAGGGGTTTGGCGGCAGTCTGAGCAGTCTGTTCGGAATAAACGGAAAGACATCTGGCTGATGGCTGTTATTCGATCGTTGGTCTTCAATATTTTCTTTTTTTCGTGGACCGCTGTATCCGTTCTGGTGATGGCATTGTTGTTGCCGTTTCACCGCGACGCCATGGCCAGGGTCGTCGACATCTGGGCACGGGTACTCAGTGCGGCCCTGAAAGGGCTGGTTGGGCTTGGCTTCGAGGTTCGCGGGCGGGGAAATATCGTCGATGGTCCAGCCATTTATGCAGCCAAACACCAGTCGGCCTGGGATACTTTTGTCTATTTTCTGATTCTTAAAAATCCCAGTTACGTCCTCAAAAAAGAACTGCTGTCGATTCCGGTCTGGGGCTGGGCGGCGACCAAATACGGGGCCGTGGCCGTTGACCGCGACGGCGGTGGGGCGGCGCTGAAAAAAATGATTATGGACGTTAAGGATCGTCTTGATCACGAGATGGCCATCGTCATCTTTCCCGAAGGAACGCGCACCCAGCCCGGAGCCCGTCAGCCCTATCATCCGGGCATTGCCGCTATTTATGGTAATGTCGATGTGCCGGTTATTCCGGTGGCGCTGAATTCCGGCCTGTTCTGGGGGCGCAGGAACTTTGCCAAGCGTCCCGGCGTGATTACCGTTGAGTTTCTGCCGGTGATCGAACAAGGCCTGCGCCGGCGTGAATTTATGGCCCAGCTTGAAACGACGGTTGAAACCGCCAGCGACCGGTTGATCGAAGAGGCTGTCGGCAAGGATTCACGTTTGGCGGCGGCACTTGCCAGCCCAGTTCCCGAGCCGTCCGCAGACACATAGTTATCTTAACCTGTGCACAGGTTATCCACACCCTGTTATTTGCGGGGATTCAAATGCGTACCCGTTGATCAATCAGGCGAAATTTTGATTGCCAATCGGGGGTAAAATGTGGAAACATATAGGGAACATTTCCCTTTGACGGGAATAATCCGGCCCCCTAGATTAAACACCTGAATTTTGACGGCACTGGCTGTCATGAGACGTAACAGGAGAATAAGACTTGGCGCAGGTATCACCGGTTTCGCAACAGATTTGGGACATGAAATACCGCCTGAAGACGCAGGATGGTATCCCTGTCGACAAATCGATTGCCGACAGCTGGCGGCGGGTCGCCCGCGCGCTGGCCCA
The DNA here is from genome assembly GCA_021775105.1 of Rhodospirillales bacterium. Lineage (GTDB taxonomy): Bacteria > Pseudomonadota > Alphaproteobacteria > Rhodospirillales > Casp-alpha2 > JAJFIJ01. The sequence continues at coordinate 33,031 of JAJFIJ010000112.1, forward strand.
GCCGGAACAGGACGCAGCGCACTGGGAGCAACGGTTCTTTGAGGCGCTGGATGATTTCCGTTTTTTACCGGCGGGCCGGATTTTGGCCGGTGCCGGTGCCGAGCGGCAGGTGACGCTGTTTAACTGTTTTGTTATGGGTGATATCCCGGATGACATGGCGGGCATTTTCGACAGTCTGAAAGAAGCCGCCCTGACCATGCAGCAAGGTGGCGGCATCGGCTATGATTTCTCGACGCTCCGCCCGAAAGGGGCACGTGTTTACAAGGTCGGCGCCGATGCGTCGGGGCCATTGTCATTTATGGATGTCTGGGATTCCATGTGCCGCACGATCATGAGTGCCGGGTCGCGGCGCGGCGCGATGATGGCGGTGATGCGGTGTGATCACCCAGATATTCTTGATTTCATTGAGGCCAAGCAGGAAGCCGGGCGCCTGCGCATGTTCAATTTGTCGGTTCTGGTGACGGACGCCTTCATGCAGGCGGTCAAGGAAGATGCGGCCTGGGAATTGCAATTTGACGGGGTGACTTACCGGAGCCTGCCGGCGCGGGAAATCTGGGACAAGATCATGCAGGCAACCTATGCCTATGCTGAACCCGGTGTCATTTTCATTGATCGCATCAACGCCAAAAACAACCTGCATTACTGTGAAACCATTCACGGCACCAATCCCTGCGTAACGGAGGATACCTGGGTAATGACCGGCGATGGGCCAAGGCAGGTGCATCAATTACTGGGGAAATCTTTTGATGCGCTGGTTAACGGGCAATTGCACAAATCTACCAGCGCCGGGTTTTTCAAGACCGGGGAAAAACAGGTGTTTTGTCTTACTGCCAGCGAAGGGCAAAAACTGAAATTGACAGCGGATCATCCGGTGCGGCGTGTTGTCCGAAAAACCCGTAAGTCATTGGAAACGGAATGGACCCCTGCCGGTGAAATCAATGTGGGCGATATGATCATGATTCATGATCATCGTTCGGAGGCCGGATGGGCAGGAGACTATACCCGCGAACAAGGGTATTTGATGGGCCTGCTTATCGGTGACGGTACGCTGAAGCAGGACAAAGCCGTTCTCTCCGTCTGGCCCGGTCAACTGGCGGGAAATGGCGGGAGCTGCATATCTGGTGTTTCAGGTGTGATGAATGAAGCCGAAATGGCGGCCCGCCATCTTGATCATAGAAGCGATTTTGCCGGCTGGCTTGAGGTGCCGGGGCGTGGCGAATATCGCCTGTCAACCGGGGCAATCAAAAAGCTGGCGCTTGAACTCGGTATGCTGCCGGGCAACAAGTCAATCACGGCAAAAACCGAAAATGCATCAAGCGAGTTTTCGATAGGGTTTTTGCGCGGTTTTTTTGATGCCGATGGTTCGGTTCAGGGATCGCAGGAAAAGGGTGTAAGTATTCGCCTCAGCCAAAGTGACCTTGAACGTCTTCAGGCTGTCCAGCGTATGTTGGCACGGCTCGGAATCATCTCCGTCATCTATCAGGAACGGCGGAGTGCAGGTAAACGTTTGTTGCCGGATGGTAAAGGTGGGGCGGCCCTTTATCCAACAAAAGCGTCCCACGAACTGGTTATTGCCAATGAAAATGTCGGGCGTTATGCAGAATATATCGGTTTCGCCGATACAGAAAAATCTACCCGGCTGAAAGTGTTGCTGTCGTCCTACAAGCGCCCGCCCAATCGAGAGCGGTTCACTGTCGTTGTGTCAGAGATCGAATGTCTGGGCGTCGAGCCGGTCTTTGATGTTCAGGTTCCCGGCGTCAATGCCTTCGATGCCAATGGATTTTATGTTCATAACTGCGGAGAACAGCCGTTGCCGCCCTACGGGGCGTGCCTGCTGGCGTCGGTCAATCTGGCCAGACTGGTCAATGATCCGTTTACGCCTGAAGCGGCGCTTGATCTGGATGAGCTTGATCATCTGGTAACGACCGCCGTTCGCATGATGGACAACGTCATTGATGTATCGAACTTCCCGCTTGATGAACAGCGTCAGGAAGCGGAAGCCAAACGGCGCATCGGTCTCGGTATTACCGGGCTTGCCGATGCGCTGATCATGTGTGAAGCGCGCTACGGGGGTGCACGGGCGGTTGAATTGACGGAAAGTTGGATGTCCCGACTGGAGCGTGCGGCTTATCTGGCATCTATCGACCTCGCCCGGGAGAAAGGTTCTTTCCCGTTGTTCGACCGGGAAAAGTTCCTCGAAGGTGAAACCGTTCGGGGACTTGATCAGGATATCCGCGATGGCATCGCCGAACATGGTATCCGCAACGCGTTGCTGACCTCCGTCGCTCCGACAGGCACGATTTCCCTGTTTGCCGACAACGTTTCTTCGGGGCTGGAGCCGGTATTCAGCTTCAAATATTCGCGCCACTTGCTGATGCCGGACGGTACGCGCCGCGAAGAGGATGTCACGGACTACGCCTACCGTCTGTACCGTCGCCTGAAGGGCGAAGACACCCCCCTGACGGATGCCTTTGTCGATGCCCAGGGCCTCAGCCCGAACGATCATCTGGTGATGCAGGCGGTGGTGCAGAAACATATCGACAGTTCCATTTCGAAAACGATCAACGTTCCGGAGCAGATCTCGTTTGACAGTTTCAAGGACATCTACATGCAGGCCTACGATCTTGGCTGCAAGGGCTGCACGACTTATCGACCGAACGATGTCACCGGCGCGGTTCTGGAAGTTAAAGGCAAAACCAGACAACAGATTGCCGAACCGGAATTGCCGCTTGAAGCCCCGTCGGTGACGACAATGCCAAAGGATCAGGGCGATTCGGGGGCTGTCGTGCAGATGTTCCGCCCGCTTGACCGTCCCGGCGATCTGCAAGGCAAGACGTACAAGATCCAGTGGCCGGACAGCGATCATGCGATGTATATCACGCTGAATGATATTCTTGATGATTCCGGACGTATTCGCCCGTTCGAGATATTTATCAACTCGAAAAACATGGAACATTTCGCCTGGACGGTGGCGCTGACACGTATGATTTCCGCTGTTTTTCGCCGCGGCGGCGATGTTTCGTTTGTTGTTGAAGAGCTGAAAGCCGTGTTTGATCCGCGTGGCGGGCAGTGGATGAAAGGACGCTACGTTCCGTCCTTGCTGGCGGCAATCGGCGAAGTTATCGAGCAGCACATGATCAGTGTCGGGTTTCTCAAGGCGCCGGGACAACTGGCGGATGGCGAACACCCCCAGCGCGCCATTGTTAACATGGGCAATCCGCATGTCGATGATGTCGCAGACACCGAGCAAACCGGCCCGAAATCGTCAGGCCCCGGTTTCCGGCAATGTCCCAAATGCGCCCAGCTATCGCTCATACGTCAGGAAGGTTGCGACAGCTGCACCAGCTGTGGTTACTCGAAATGCGGATAAGGGTTTGAGACATGGAACAGAGATTGAGTATGGTCTCATTGGGCGTCGAAAATGTCGCCGAGAGCACGGCATTCTACGACCGGCTGGGATGGAAAAAATCTGAAACCGCGAGCAACGACGCGATCACCTTTATTCAGTTGGGCGGGATCATGCTTGGGCTCTACGGTCGTGGACCATTGGCGGAGGATATTGGCATAGAGGATTCCGCGCGCACAGATTTTTCGGGCATAACCCTTGCCCACAACACCCGCAGCAAGGAACAGGTTGATGACGTTCTGTCGTTGGTCGTCAACGCCGGAGCGAAGTTGCTGAAACCGGGACAGGATGTGTTCTGGGGCGGGTATTCGGGATATTTTGCCGATCCCGATGGTCACATCTGGGAGGTTGCCTGGAATCCGTTTCTTGAAATCTCCGAAAATGGCGCGATCATCCTGCCGGACTGACGGGCCAGAGTTCAGGGCAATCGTCAGGCTTCCGGGATCGGCACGCCATCATTCAGCATCTCACCGGCAACTTTACGCAGGTGCTCGACGTGTTCTTTTTTGGCGAAGATGACTTCACAGAGTTCACAATTAACCGAATAGTCAGACGGCAGGTCAAAGTGTTTGCTGAGTTCCTTGTGCATGTCGCGCAACGGAACATGGGTCAGGTAACGATTGACCAGATTGGTGCTGGCGTTGGTGATGATCTCGGAAACCGAATGATCATAAATGCTGCCAAGAGACAAACCTTCGATGTAACGGTTAAATCCACAACAGGGGACAACATAGCCTTCTGGCTGAACAACAAAACGCCCGATTGACGGACAGATGCCGAAAGCCTCAAGCGGTTTGGTTTCCATCGTCTGTTCTTCAATTTCCTTGCCACGACCGAGCTTGGCAATAATCGTTCTGGGCCGAATTTTATACGTGTCTTCGGCAATGCCCTGACTGGCCAGGTATTCATTGAACTCGGCGACCAGATGCTCCTTGTCCTTGGAATATTCAAAATCGATGGTGAAGGGCAGACCAAACTGTTTGTAATAGGCGTCGATGATGTTGCGGGCGTTGGATAGTTCGATCCATTCCTGATGATATTCGCCGGCACTCATGCTCAGCATGTCTTCTGGTGGCGCAAACCCGGCGTCTGTCAGCAGATTGAGAACATTGCGGGTCGATTGTCTGGATTTTCCCCAGAACCCGTTACTGACAATACTGACACTTTCATAGCCGATCCGCTTCGCCAATTTGATGATTTTAGCCATCGACTTGGCATATAGAAAAGCCTCGCCGCCACTGATTCCAAGGCGAACAAAACCGGCCTCACGCCCTTCACGGACCATGTCGAGCATGCGGTCTTCATCAAGCGCTGTTTTGTTGTCGAGGTCCGCGCCCTGATAACAGAATTTGCAGCGAATATTGCATTTATAGGCAATCCGGATGGTTAGCGATTCAGGATCAAAAATATTCGGAACTTCATTGTCTGCGGACGTAACAGGCGATGGCGGTTCGACCGACAATGAGACAGGCGGTTCAACAGATAGTGATGGTGCTGAATAATTCACAATACCACTCCCCGGTCCGAGGACCCTAAATTAACGGTATAATGATAAATCAAATGCCAACAATATGATAATATTATTAGAGTCCTTCTAATTCACTTGACGCGCAAAGTGGTTTGTATGGTTTGTCTAACCTCGAAGGATGTCGCCGAGCACGTCGGCGGCTTCATCGACCATGGCGCGCGATATATCCAGATGGGTTACGGCGCGCATCCGCGTATCGTCACGTGCGCCGATCTGGATGCCGTGCTCCAGCAGCCGCGAAATAATTTCCGGCGCGGTAAATGGCGTGTGTGAGACATCAAAGAACACAAGATTCGTCTCGACGGTTTCCGGGTCCAGTCTGATGCCGGGTATGTCACGAAGCCGGGATGCCAGATGGCGCGCGTTCTCGTGATCTTCTGCCAGTCGTTCAACGTTGTTTTCCAGCGCGTATACACCGGCGGCGGCGATGATCCCGGACTGGCGCATGGCACCGCCCAACAGGTGTTTAAGGCGAAACGCCTGTTCAATGAAATCACTGTCGCCGGCAATAACGGCACCGACCGGACAGCCCAGCCCTTTCGAAAGATCAATCCACAGGGAATCCTGGGTGGCGGCATAATCGGTCGCCGGGGTGCCGCTCTCGACAACGGCGTTTAGCAGTCTGGCTCCGTCCATGTGGCATTTGATGCCGACATCGCGGGTCCGTTGAAATATGCTTTGCAGCGTTTCCACCGGCCACACCGTACCCCCACCGAAATTGCAGGTGTTTTCCACTGAAACCAGCGCCGATCTCGGGACGTTGCGCTTGGATGGGCGCAGCGCCGCCTCAATCTGGTCTGCCGTGAAAATGCCGCGTTTTCCATCTACCGTGCGCATCATTGCCCCGGCGATGGCTGCCGGTCCGCCGGTTTCCGAATGAATGGTATGGGCGGTTACATCGGCGATGATCTCGTCACCGGGCTGACACCAGATGCGGTAGGCAATCTGGTTGCACATTGTCCCGGACGGCAAAAAAAGGGCGGCCTGCTTACCTAGAAGTTCGGCGACCATATCTTGCAGGAGGTTGGTCGTCGGGTCCGTACCGTGCTGCTCGTCACCAACTTCAGCAGACGCGATGGCCTCGCGCATGGCTGGGCCGGGTTGGGTATGAGTGTCGGAATATAGGTCGATACGAACCTTGCTCATGCGCCTGCCTGCCTGTTTTGCCTATCTTTCACGGAAGGCTTCGTTGAAGGCTTTATAAATAGGTTTCAGCAGGTATTCGGCCAGGGTTTTTTCGCCGGTCTTGATATCCGCCATAACCGTCATGCCCGGCACCACCAGATTTCGGTCCGGTTGGTCGCCGACATAATTTTTCTCCAGGCGAATATGGGCCCGGTAGAAAGGTTTGCCTTCTTCGTCTTCCAGCGTGGTTGCCGAAATGCGTTCGATCACGCCGTTGATCTGACCATAACGGGTATAGTCATATGTCAGAACCTTGACCGTCGCGGTCTGTCCCTTGAATACAAAACCGATGTCGTCCGTGGTTATGCGTGCTTCGACAACAAGCTCCGCATCGGTTGGAATAACCTCAACAACAACTTCCCCCGGCGCCAGAACGCCGCCAACGGTTTCTGTTTGCAGGTTCTGGATGACGCCCGTCACCGGCGACCTGATCTGCAACCGCGCGACCTTGTCTTCGACCTGGGCAATCGATTCTTCCAGTTCGGCAATTTCCGCATAGATTTTGCCGAGGCTTTCAGAGGCTTCAACAACCATGCGCGTGCTAATCTCGTCTTTACGACTCTCCAGTTCGGCAATGGTCTTCCTGACCAGTCGTTGCTGGCCTTTGTTCTCGGCCATCTGACCTTCGGTACGGGCCAGTTCTCGCTGATTGTCGAGCATCACCAGTTTGGGCTGAAGTCCCTTGCGCATCAGTTCCATGCGCATGCCGATCTGTTCGTTGAGCAGGGCTATCTGATCTTTGATGGATTGTTCCTGCCCACGCAGCAACTGAATCTCCGACTGTTTCTGGGCGACCTGCTTTTCGATAACGTTAATCTGGGCATCAACCGACATGCGCTTGGCTTCGAAAATCCGGGCCTGTGAATTGACCAATTGCTGATAGCGTTCATCAACTTCCTTGTGATCAACGGACTGACCAGATGCAAAGGCCCGCAACTGTTCGGCTTCCAGTTTAAGACCGGTCAAACGGGTTATCAGCTGATCGCGCTCAGGCATCGCACCGGTCGGTTCCAGGTCCATGACGACGTCACCTTTTAGGATGATATCGCCATCCTTGACGTTGATTTTCTTGATGATGCCGCCTTCAAGATGCTGGATTTTCTTGACCGACCCGACCGGTGAAACTTCACCGGAACTGACGACGACTTCGGTAATACGTGTGTAGGAAGACCAGGTTATAAACGCACCAACGAATATAATGATCACGAACGCCGCCAGCCGGACAATGCCGCCGGGGCCTTCTTCTTCCAGCATCAGAGACTGCGCAAGGCGCTTTTTGCCGACTGCGTAGCTGTCTTCGGCCGGGGCAGAATGATCATCCCGGCGCTGTTTCTTCTTGATTGGTTGCAGGGATTGTTGTTTGTCGTCCATGTCCATTTCCCCTTGCGCTCCCGGTCCCCTTTTTCCCGTGTCATCGAGAAAACCCGGAACCCGTTCACGCTCCATATTTTCCGCCATCCTACTCTTTCCTTCCCATGGTCGCCAGATCGCCCGGTGAGCCATCGAAAACGACGCGTCCCGCTCTCAACGCAATAACCCGGTCCGCCAACTGGACGTAGTCCGGGCGGTGGGTAACCAGCAACGTGGTTTTCCGTCCCTTGAAGGATTCGATTTCCTTTTTCAGCATTTCATCTGATTCAATATCGAGACCGACGCTTGGTTCATCGAACAGCATGATATTTGATTTTGACAACAATGTTCGGGCAACGGCGATGCCTTTTTTGAAGCCGGTTGAAACCTGCTTCACCGTCTGTTCGGTGAGAGCCGTATCAAGACCGTGCGGCAATAGATAGACATCATCCAGAATACCCGCCCGGTAACATGCATCTTCGACTTCAGCACGCGTTGCCACCGGATTGGCAACCTTCAGATTTTCGGCAATGGTGCCGGCGAACAGATCGGCTTTCTGCGGCAGGTAAGCCAACGCCTGGCGAAGATCAAGAAGATTGATCTGGCGGGTATCGACGTCATCGATAAAGACCGATCCGGCCTGCGGTTTATAAAGATCGGCTATCAGTTTCAGAATGGTCGATTTTCCCGACCCGTTGGCACCGATAATCGCTACCACTTCGCCGGGCTGAATATCAAAGGAGACACCGCCAAGTGCCGGTTCAGTTGCCGCCGAATAACGCAGCACGACGCGCGAGAAACTGACTTTTCCTTCAAATTCCTGTTCGCGGGCGACGGTTTCGCCGGATGTCGGGATTTGGGTTTCCGACGGGATCATCATCAATTGATCGATACGGGTGATGCCGTTATTCACTTCGTGCAAACGGGTGAACGTCAGAAACAGGGTTTGCAGCGGTGCCAATACCCGCCAGACAAGGGCCATACAGGCAATCAGGGCACCGGGGCTGAACTGTCCATCAATGGCAAACACGGCACCGACAGACAGTGTCGCGGCTCCGGCA
>JAJFIJ010000113.1 GCA_021775105.1 Rhodospirillales bacterium
GTTTCCTCGATTTCGATTTCGCTCAATTCGCGGGGTGTCTGGCTGTTGATTGGTGAGCGGATTGCCGAAGGGGCGACAGATTGATCATGGTAACTATAACGTCCGGCATGAAGGAGCTGCGCCAGTATTCGACCGCCAGCATCATGAACGGCATTGGTGATAACCCGGTGCCTGTCGGCGTCGGCATCAGAATTGAGCGTTGCCGCATGGCCGAATATTCCGCCAACGTCATTGGGTGAAAACCCGCCTGTAACGATCAGCCCGACACCGCCTTCTACCCGTTCCCTGTAAAACGCGGCCAGACGTTCCATACCTCCGTCAGCTTCTTCCAGCCCGGTATGCATGGACCCCATCAGGGCGCGGTTGGGAACGGTGAAGGGACCGAGATCAAGGGGAGACAGCAGAAACGGGAAGGGAGACATTTTTGCCTTACGATACAATTTTAATCCAAGGCAAATAGATCAGGAGAGGACGGTAATGGAAATACTTTTTGGAAAATTTACTGGTTCTCTTCTTCTTCGTCACCACCTTCAAAGAATCTGTAGGTCTCCAGCCCGTCAATGATAACGCCATCAAACCCCTGGGCAATGAGACCATAGGTGTAGGAGTTGGTGTCGCCTGTGATGATCTGCTTCCATTCCGGTTGCCAGTATTCGATATTATATCTGTCCGGGTCATCTTTCAGTGGCGCGCTGATCCACATCGGCGAACCTTCGCGCCAGTGAGGTCGCCAATAATAGTGATAGCTGGCGGCGGAGGCGATATCCATATAAGCGAGAACCAGTCTGCGGGCGCCGATTTTCTTGTATTTTAGCGTTTCGATTGCCTGTCTGCTCAATGGACGCCGCCCGTGAAACACTTCAACGGCAACCATGTCGTAATTGGTATCGTGCATCTTCATGGCGAAGGCGTCCTGACGACCAAATGGGGCAGAGTTGCGAATGACGACAAAATTCTTGACCATATCAAGAGACAGGATATTTGACGGGTTCTCGTCGAACGGTCGAACTGGATAGGCGGGCAATCGGTAAATGTCAGTCGATGGCATATCCGAGACCAGTGATATAAACCCCTTTTTGACGGCCTGATCGCGGACCGTATCAACGACCGCTTTGCCCTTGCCAAAATCCAGAGTGAAAACCTTGAGGCCGTTGGACTTCGCAAATTCCGTCATGGCCAACATGGGTTTCTGGCGGTCCTCAACAGGAGGCGTGCCAAACGGTCGGTCACCGCGTTTAACATCAAAAAACATGCCTTCTTGAAGAACGCCGTCAAGCGAGCGCATATAGGCGCGTGCTGGCGATATTTTGGTTTCTTCCACGGGGTCACGCTTGACCAATAAATCAAGCCCGCCGTTTGCGAGAACGATAAAATTCGGACGGTAGGCTCGGGCAAAGGAAGAAATCGATTGGACAAACATCCGCATCTCTTCGCGAAGGTCTATCAGTGTGCTTTGTCCGCCGGGTCCAACGGACTGGGCCTCGTCATCGGTCGGCACACCCTGAATCCGGGTCTGCCCCGTTTGGGCCATGCCGGGCAGGCTTGATATCAGCACAATGCCGATTGACAGGGATATGATCTTGACAAAATTCATCAGTCCGCAACGTTTTGCAAATTTCCGGTCCGTTAACCTACAAGATAGAGGTTAATCACTCGTTTATGGCTTTTTTCAGGCATCACCTTCACCGGCTTGTGAACACCTGTGTTTTGTCATTGCTGTAATGGCAAGCCAATGTAATTTTATGAAATCCAGGCTTGCCAACTTTGTGATATCCCTACTCAGCATATTTCTGTTGTTCGCGCCGGATATGGCATTTGCGCAAGTCCCGGGGTCCTGGACTTATGAATGGCCGAAAACAGACTTCGCCAAATATTCCGTCGAATTTGGTGAGATTATCTCCGGCGGGCCACCAAAAGACGGTATTCCTTCCATCGATAATCCGAAATTTGTCCCGGCAAGTTCGCTTGGTGATGGTGATATTGGCGCGACCGAGCCTGTCATTGGCGTTTCTATAGGCGGGAAAATGCGCGCTTATCCGCTTCGCATCCTGACATGGCACGAAATCGTCAATGATACCTTTAATGGCGTGCCAATCACCGTAACCTACTGCCCGCTCTGTAATTCAGCGATTGTTTTTGATAGGCGACTTGATGGCAAGCTGCTGGATTTTGGAACAACGGGAAAACTCAGAAATTCAGATATGGTGATGTATGACCGTCAGACCGAAAGCTGGTGGCAGCAGTTCCTTGGTGAAGGCATTATCGGCGAAATGACAGGCAAACGTCTTAAATCACTGCCGTCACGGCTGGAGTCTTTTGCCAACTTTAAAAAACGGGCGCCAGATGGCGAAGTGTTAATCGCCAATAACCCCGGGATGCGGAGCTATGGCGCAAACCCTTACGCCGGTTACGACAGTGCATCGATGCCGTTTTTGTTTCAGGGCGATTTACCTGACTACATAAATCCGATGGTCCGCGTTGTTGTGGCCGAAGGAAAAGCCTGGGCGTTACCGCTTTTGGTCGACAAGGGCGAGGTAGCTGACGGTGATCTGATGTTGTCGTGGACGACCGGCCAAAACTCGGCACTGGATCAACGTAGCATCCGCAAAGGTCGCGACGTTGGCAACGTCGTCGTACAGCGCAAAGGCAGCGACGGAGCGCTTCATGATGTGGTCTATGACGTAACGTTCGCCTTCGTTTATCACGCCTTCCATAATGGCAAGCGGATCATTACCAACTAAATTTTGTCAATCCACCCGCTTTTGGCACCAGAACACGTAACCTTCCATGGGTTCTTTCTGTGATTTTTCAAATTCTTCCCAGTTAAGAAGGTTGATCATTGACGTGTCTTCCGGAAACATTGTCCGATAATCGTTATTGATGCCCAGTTCTTCGTATTCTTCAAATCCGATAAATGTAAGCCCCAGCTCTTTGATTTCGTCGTGAATTCTTTTCGGTGTGTAATTGTCTTCGTGAACATGGAACAATAAATCACGTACGTTGGATGTGGTGTAGAAATCCGCGCGTTCCTTGATGCGTGCAAAATCGCCCTCGGGTGGGTCGAAGAAAATTTGCTGGCGAAAGGCTGCGATATCTTCAGCCCGATCGCCAATGCCTTCGCGCTGGATTGTATCGCGAGCGGCAAACACGCCTTGGCGACCTCGTTCGGAATAGAGGCCGCAGCGGAATACGCCGTCTTTTCGCAATAGCCCTGTCAGAGCTCGCCAACCTTTAATTGGATCTTTCATGTGGTGTAAGACACCAACTGATTCAACGATATCAAAAGGTCCATCCAGTAATCCCGCCTCAAGTATGTCTCCATGATAAAATTCGACGTTTGAGATTTCCAGTTTTTGCGACATCCGGATGGCGTAGGCCAAAGACGATTTCGACAGATCAAAGGCCAGAATTCTTGCCTGCGGATTTCTTAATGCAACATGAGCGACATGCTGACCGGTACCCGCCCCGGCAATAAGTATTCTTGCGTTCCCGGTAAGGAACGGTGGGGGTGAAAAATGCGGAAACCTTCGATTTAACATGATACCCGGCGGGACATCTGCCTGCGCAGATGTGTAGACCCAGCGGGGAAATGGATTGACTTCATACTGCCCGCGCACCTTCACTGATGTGTCGTCTTCAATGGTGCTAAAGCTTTTGATTTCGTTCCTGATTGTTTGTTCTTTGATGAAATTAGTGAGGGTCAGCTCCATTAAAGGTGCCAGCTCGGGGCAGGATAGCAGATCTTTGTCATCAGAGAATTTAGGCATCCCCTGTAAATCAGATAGCGGGGCGTACATGGCGAACAAGACCAGATCACGCTGAAATGCAGCCGAAATATCATTCTCGCTCAATCGGTTTTCCAGGTCAGTCTTCAGGTTTTTGACCTGTTTGTTTTCGTCGTCCTGTTGACTGAAAACATATTCATTAATAAAGCACTGCACCCCCATTAACCCTGCCAGAGACAGGTTTTCCGATTTGGACAAAACCAAATCACGCCGGGCGAGTGTGAATGCAAACTCCAGGGTAGGGTTCGTGTTAACGGATTTGGTCAGATAACATTTGAGAAGTTCATTAGAAGCATCAATTTGCTTCGATGCGCTTCCATCACTGGAGATACCAAACAGGTGAACCAGCTGATCGGCAGCAGCCGGTGCCAGCGTTCCATAATCGACGAACCGCGAGTCATATAATTTCACCAGCATGCCGGCTATTTCGAGATCGTACTGCGCTGTTGTGGCCCGCCCCAGGATGCC
>JAJFIJ010000114.1 GCA_021775105.1 Rhodospirillales bacterium
CCGGATTGTGAATATTCAACATTTTGCCAGAACGCACATGTAACATCTTCATACCGCGTTTGAACTTTCCCGAACATAAACGCACGAACGCAATTCTATCACGGTGCTTGGGGTCCATATTGGCCTGAATTTTAAATACAAATCCGCTGACCTTTTGTTCAAGGGGCTCGACGTGACGATCGAGCGCTGGCTGTGGCCGTGGCGATGGTGCCTGTTCGGCAACGCCTTTCAAAAGCTCACGTACGCCGAAATTGTTAATGGCGCTGCCGAAAAACACTGGAGTCAAATCTCCAGCCCGATAGGCCTCTTCATCAAATTCTGGACAAAGCCCTCGCGCCATCTCCACCTCTTCACGAAGTTTCGCAACGGCGTGAGCCGGCAACAACTCATCAAGTTTGGGATCATCCAGTCCCTGGCAAGTCTCTCCCTCATCCGGCACTTCACCTTTCGAACGAGAAAGCAATACCAAGCGGTCACGAAACAGATCATAACAACCCAAAAAGTCCCGCCCCATACCAATCGGCCAACTGGCTGGTGTCACATCCAATTGCAGGTCTTGCTCGATTTGATCCAGCAATTCGAACGGGTCGAGGGCCTCCCTGTCCATCTTGTTGATAAAAGTGATAATTGGCACATTCCGCATGCGACAGACTTCAAACAATTTACGCGTCTGGCCCTCGATACCTTTGGCCGCATCCAGCACCATGACAGCCGAATCGACTGCCGTCAGAGTACGATAGGTATCTTCGCTGAAATCTTCGTGACCTGGCGTATCGAGAAGGTTGAAGGTGTGTCCTTCGTAATCATAAGTCATCACTGAAGAGGCTACTGAGATACCGCGCTCTCTTTCAACCTTCATCCAATCCGAATGCGCGCGACGTTGATTGCCCCGCGCCTTCACTGCGCCCGCCAACTGGATTGCACCACCGAACAAAAGCAGTTTTTCAGTCAGTGTCGTTTTACCGGCATCAGGGTGCGATATGATGGCGAAGGTTCGCCTGGATTCGATTTGAGTTGCGCGCTCACTCACCTGTATAGTCCTGACTGTTTCGGAGTTCACCATTGCGTGCCAAGGTGCTGCGGAATTTAGCCGCTAATTCAAGAATTGCCAGTGCTATTCCAATAGCCATAATTCATGTAATGTTTTAAAGTCAGATTTTAACGGATTTCGGTTGGGGGAACATAATGGAAAGACCTGAACACCAGAGAAAGAGTTCTGAGCGACGCGGACCCGATCGGCGCGATGAAGAGCGCCGCGAGGAATTACGTCGACAAAAAGAAAGGCGCTCTGAAAATGCCGAAATCGAACATAATCGGCGTGCAAACGCGGATCGGCGTGCAGATGAGAGACGGGAAGACCACGACATCAGAAGGGCCGGTCCACGTCGCGACAAAAGTGACCGGCGCGATTAAAAAATCTTAATCCACCTTTTCAATCTCACTCGCCAACCAACGTGCGGATCTTAACAATCTGGCATCATCACCTCGTGGACCAACCAGTTGCACGCCCAAGGGCATACCATTCTCCCCTTCCATCAGGGGAACGGTCACGGCCGGGACGCCCAAATAAGACCAAGTCGTGCAAAATACTGGATCGCCTGTAGCTTCCACGCCGAGCGGCGCTTCACCACAAGTTGCAGGGGTCAGGATTGCATCATATTCATGACACAGGCTTTGCACCCATGCACTCAAAGGCAATATCTGACCGACACTGTTGTTGTAATCCACGGCGGTGATTGATTTCCCCTCGGTGATCATGCCTCTCAGAATATCGCTAATTTGTTGCTCACCGCGCTCCATGTAGTCGGACAGATATCTTGCAAGATCCGCGTACATAATATTCTTCAGATTACCAATGGCGTCATCAAATTCTGGCGGAAGGGTGACTTCGTCACAACGCTCTCCGAGAAATTCATGCAACTCTTCAAATGCGGCCCGTGCGTCCGGATCCGCGCGATCCCACACGGAAGATTTAACGAAGGCAAACCTTGGTTCGGCCGGCGGCTCCTGCCGGGAGATTTCCAACAGACGCGGCGCGGCGGACAGTTTGGTATCAGAATCGCTCGAATCATAGGCGATCAAACAATCACTGAGCATGGCCGCATCTTCCAGAGAGCGTGCGAATACGCCGACATGATCCAGAGTTCGCGATAAGGCGAGCACTCCGGCTCGCGAAATCCGTCCGTGCGTCGGCTTGAAACCGACAACACCACAATAGGACGCAGGGCGGATGACAGATCCGTTGGTTTGCGATCCGATAGCCAGTGGCACCATTCCAGCGGCAACGGCGGCGGCAGAACCGCTGGACGATCCGCCCGGAGTTCTCTCAGGGTTATGTGGATTTTTTGTTTTACCCGGAGCGTAGACAGCCAATTCCGTTGAGACGGTTTTTCCCATAATAACTGCACCCGCAGCCTTAAGCAGACTGACAACGGTACAGTCCTTCATGGGTTCGCGACCAGCATCCAGAACCGTACCATTTTCTGTCGGAAAATCTTTGGTGTCGAAAATGTCCTTGATACCGACCGGGATGCCATGAAGCGGACCACACGGTGCCCCACTGGCACGATAGTCATCACAAAATTTAGCTTGTTTTCGCGCAAATTCCGGGTCCAGATGAGCCCATGCGCCAACTACATCCTCCTTGGCGTCAATTCTGGAAAGACAGGATTCAACAAGTTCAGAGGACGTTATTTCTCCGTCCTTTATCATCTGTAGCAATTGCACAGCGCCAAAATCTGTCAAATCCATCGCATCGGCCTCTTAAATTTTATTGGTGTGGGCTCAGTCGGATGGCTTTTTGCGCATGCAGGAATCCCACAGGTCATAGAAGACCAGTGGTAAAATGGTTAAACAGATTATCCAAAACGGCAGACCGCCCCAAAACCCGGCGAAACCGGAAGAAATGCTTTCCGCAAGTCCGAGCACAAAAATGGCAACCATTAACGAGCCAATAATTCCACAGATTCTTTCGATCATATTTTGAGACACGATACTTTTACCCCTTCAATCCAGCCGGCATGCTTTTCAGATAATCTATCAATATAACCAGCCTCACTTGATATATGCCCCAAACAGATAATCAGGTAGCCAAAGTGCAATTTGAGGGTACTGATACATCAATATCATGACACCAATGACGATCACCAGATAGGGCATGATTCCCCTGAAGATATCCATCAATTCGATGGCTTTTCCCAATACCCCTTTTAGATAGTAGGCAGACATCGCCATCGGCGGCGTCAGGAATGATGTTTGTAGATTGAGCGCTACCAGCATTGCGAAAAAGTATGGATTGACGCCAAAATTATCCAGCATAGGCAAAAAGATTGGCACAAAAATGATCAGGATTTCTGACCATTCTAATGGCCAGCCCAACAGGAAAATAATAATCTGCACCATGATCAGAAATTGCCAG
>JAJFIJ010000115.1 GCA_021775105.1 Rhodospirillales bacterium
AGGAGAATTGAGAGGATCTGTCCCTAGTACGAGAGGACCGGGATGGACGTATCTCTGGTGGACCAGTTGTCACGCCAGTGGCACAGCTGGGTAGCTAAATACGGAAGGGATAACCGCTGAAAGCATCTAAGCGGGAAACCCCCCTCGAAACGAGTTCTCCCTTGAGAGCCGTGGAAGACCACCACGTTGATAGGCCGGGTGTGGAAGTGTGGTAACACATGTAGCTAACCGGTACTAATTGCTCGATAGGCTTGAGATTTTCTTCCATACGTATGGATGAGCCACGAGTTTTGCGACAGCAAAGTCCGTTAGCGCTTGGACATACAAGGACAGACGAAATCAACGCGCTCACTTGGTCTGGATGTAATCCAGATCTGAAGGTCTCGATTATATCGAGACGAAAACACTGACAGCACGTGCACGTCTGGATAACATCCGGATTAATTGTCCCGGGCAAGGTTGGCCCGCCAGGCTTTATCATCGATAAAGATCTTGCGGGGTGAAACCTGTCCTTTCGACAAGCTTCTTACGGTTCTGACGATCTGGTGGTTATGGCGAAGGTGCCCCACCCGATCCCATCCCGAACTCGGCCGTGAAACCCTTCAGCGCTGATGGTACTGCATCTTAAGGTGTGGGAGAGTAAGTCGCTGCCAGATCTTCAGAGCCGTAAGAAACAAACGCACGCATAATGGGTTAAACAAAAACATGTCGGTCTGGACCTCGTCCAGAAAACAGGGCCAGAGCCTTGCGCAAGCAAAGCCAGGCCAATAGTCAGCAAGACAAAACACGGTCCGGATCGTCAAACATCAGGGCCGTTTTTTTGTCAGCAACAAGACGATGATCTTCGATCATTGCTTGTGATAATTAACGTACCCTGGCCTTCCTTCGGAAAGCCCCGGGCACTATCAAGACGATGGCCAAAGGCCATCGCCTGTCGCGGGGTGGAGCAGCCCGGTAGCTCGTCAGGCTCATAACCTGAAGGTCGTAGGTTCAAATCCTACTCCCGCAACCAAATTAGCCCGTAACCTCAATAGGTTACGGGTTTTTTGATTCTCAGGTCATGTGCCGAAGTGGCCAGCTGGAATCACTATGGAATCATGCGGGAGCGAAACAGAGCGTACTCGGTCAGATAATCTGAGGTTTCGGTTTCAAAGAAAGACACCTGGGGCATTTGGCCAATGTGTTCGTAGAACTGCAAAAGACGTGTGTGCCATAGCATCTGCTATTTCAGACCTATTTGAAGACATGATGGAGCAAACTGCATCAATCCGGTCCTGCACAGCCGGATGAGTTTCTGTTTCTTCCCATTTATCCTTGGCCAAAATCGTGAGGGTAAATAGGGCGAAATATATCCCAAGTTGGCGTTTCTGATTTACGAGACCGACATCTACCTTTTGGCTTTTTGCATATGATTCAGCACCCTCCAGCAGAAACTCGGTAGCGAATTTGTCGCAACTAAGTTCTTCAAGATGCTGCTGTGTTCGGTCGGATTGATTCGCTCCGGTTCCGGATTGCTGATGCTTTATATGCTGCACCTCGTGAAGAAGTGCCCACGCAGTCGCAATAGTGGCTATTTCACCGGCAGCCCTGCTTTGCGGATCAATATTTGGATCTGCATAATTTCCTGGTTCTGCCACTCCGAACGGTAACGGTTCCATTTCCGGATTGTCGCTTGAGATCATAGCGTCAAATGATGCCAGCATTTCTTGAAAATGGTCGAGGTGTTCTAATTCCACAACAGGGTTTTCAGCGACAGTTCGATAACCTTCCCATGCTATGTAACCAGAGAACCAAAAAGCTCGTAGGGCTCGGTGGTTAAAACGTATATATCTAAAAGCCCCTGCATCCATGATGAAACGCCCGTCGGGATGGTCGTCATCGACCAGCTGGAAAGAGGTGGCCAATAATTTCCAGAAATCTTCTAATTCCCCGCTATTTTCTGGCGCGCTGCCGATGAACAGGTTTTTGATTGCCGTTTGGACATCTGCGTCGTCGCGGTGAAGTGTTGGTCCTATCACCATGCTAATTCGTCGCTTCTACTATTTGTTCGGTTACATCGACCACGCCTTCGCATGACCAAATGTCATCTCTCAGCAGGAAGCGCCAGCTATTGGTCGCTTTTACGTATGAGGCCCGATCGGCTGCCAAGGAATGAGGAATCAGTGCAGCCCGCATAACCGAAAAATTCTCGTTGAACAGAACAGCGGCAAGAATGTCGAAATTTTTATCGGGCAGTCTTCGTAGAGCGCCAAGTTGGCGAGAGCCATTGTGCTGGGTCAGTCGACGAGCCTTAATCTGGTATCTGGTGCCATCGGAGCCAATTGCGTCGGCATCCTTTTCCGAATTCGTGGCTTGGTCCCAGCCAAAGGCACGGCAAAATAAGGTTTCAGCATAATCGCCGACAGGATTGTTGGATGTGCGTATCGTTCCTCTTCGCCGTAATTCCTTCAATGCATCAGCGTGTTGCCGAAGAAGATCAAGGTCTGATGCCTCCTTAAAAGGGCCCATAATGTCATCCTGTCAAAATAAAGAAGCCTGGTTTTCTGATTTGTCAGCAGCTTGGTATCTGACAGGTCTTTGAAGTTTTTTAATTTTTCCTTCAGCTACTCCACGCTTAAGCCACGCGTTTGCCTGAGATTTTTCGATCTCTAGGAGGGAAGAAATTTCGTCTGCTTTCAGTGGCGTTTTCGCTGTGGCTTCCTGAGTTTTCAAAATAAATAACTCGAAAAAATCAATGGTATGGTTTTGATGTTTTTCCTCTATCACGGAGGGGGGCGAAGGCTCGACCTCTGGAACTGGCGCTTCCTTGTCTTTTGTCTGAGGTGTTTCCGAAATGCCTTCGGTTTTTGGTTGTGGTTCTTTGCGGTCTAATTGCAGTAAGTCAGCAGGTTCCGGTGAAACAGACGCGCTTTCTTCCATCAAGCGATTTACGCTTAGGGAATCATCGGGAAGCCATTTCGCACCCTTACCCACCAAGACAGAATTTCCAGATTTTGGGTTATCTGTTCTTTTCACCCACAGTGGCACCCATCTCGCTTTAAGATCTTCTATGGCCCCGTTCCAAGTTCCGCCTTTGTCAGCTGTGCTGCTGATTACAACTGCTGCATCGGCGAGGCAGTAGATATACCTATTTCGCGCCATTGCGTTTCCGACATTGAAGCCAGCTTCAGGGTTAAAGGGTGTAATCAAAACCAAGTCGCCAGACATGATTTTTTTTCGATATTTGGCTGATGCCGTCGCCTTGAGTAGGCTGTCAGCCATGACGCCAATTGCCGTCCCCTCGTTATCTAACGCTCCTGACATGGCGTTCTGATCCACGCCACGAGCGCCTCCAGATACGATTGAGTGCCCTTGGAATGCGGTCTCTTTGCCGAGCATGTTTGTGAAGGTTAGGTCATCTTCGCTAGCATCCCTAGAGCCGACAACCGCTATCCCACCTTTATTTAGCAAGCTTTTGTTGCCGCATCCGAATAGCACAGCTGGGCTTTCTAGCCTGAGGCGGCGCTTTAGCCTCTCTGGGTAATCGGGATCAGATCTGGTCATGACCCACAGCCCGGCCCGCTCCCACTTTTCGAGAGCGAGCCCGAGGGTGGTGCCTCTTTTTAACAAAGATTGGACACGATCAGCTGAAATAGTTTTGTCCAGCAGTCCAGAAAGCAGAGGCTGAACATCTCCCTTTAAAAGACTAGATGGTTCTAGATCGTGGTCTTTCAACCAGACGGCAAACCTGGCCCACTCACTTTTTGAGAGCGGCTTAGCCGATTTTGGATCATTCTTACCAAATGAAACCGTAAGGAGCAGGATGGCTTGGGCTTGTGGTGAGAGGTTCATTTTAAGCCCCTATACTTGAGGTAGTTAGAGCGAGGGGCCATACGGTGCCGCTGCCTGCTTGTTTTAGGAGCGCAGCAATAACTGTTAATGTCCAAGCGGAGTCGACAACGTCATCCACAAGAAGCACGGGCCCTTCAGGAACATCGCCTTCGATGGCAAAGACCCCG
Source organism: Rhodospirillales bacterium (assembly GCA_021775105.1). Taxonomy (GTDB): domain Bacteria; phylum Pseudomonadota; class Alphaproteobacteria; order Rhodospirillales; family Casp-alpha2; genus JAJFIJ01. The sequence continues at coordinate 3,999 of JAJFIJ010000115.1, forward strand.
TCTAAGTTGCGGCATTGGTGAAAGCGATTTTGTTGGCCCTTTTGCTGCTCGTTGTCGCGTACTTTTTGGACAACGGGTAGATAAGGCAAATTGAGTGCAGCGGCCAAACGTTCAGCATAATCAGGAACAAGTTCTGGATGATTTCTTGATGGAACACAAGTAACCCACTGAGGTGCAGGATCAGGGTGCCATCTTTCGGTGATCATTTCTGAGACAGCGTCAACGAGTTCATCCCGGAAATGCCCATTGTGTTTGTCGTCAGCTACGATTTGGCCCCAGCCCGCATCTCCCCATCTTGAAAGAATTCGCCCGGCCTCTGCCCGGAGATGTTCTGCCAAATTGCCAGCGAACCCATATTCCTCAAACGCTCCCTTGGCGACTTGCTTTTTACATTCAAGCGGTGTTTCAGCGTGTTTAAGAAAACGGCCAGCGGATATAGCTGTTTCGTGCCGAAAAGAGGGCTCAACTATATTTGTCCCTCTACACGATGCGCAACGGCCACAGGGCTTCGGATCAATGTCGTCTAATGATTTCGCAAGGAATTCCATAAGACACCCTGTTTCATCCAAGTAGTCTTGGACTTCTTGCCATTCAGTTGCTCTTTGTTCAGTCAGCCGCCCGATGCGGTCATGATCCATGCGATAGAAAACGGGTGTTCGCTGCCATTTTGAACCGTTCTTGATGACAGGAGCGGGGCTATCAACAGCGAGAAATTTAACAACCTGATCAATTTGCCCTCGTCGGAGGTTCACGGTTTCCTCCAGCTCAATCGTGTTCAAGCCATCACTTTCTTCGAGGGCCTCCAAGATGGAAATGACCCAGCGTTCTTTCGGGAACGCGCTTCGTCGGAAGTATTCGTGGATATCGTCGTCTTCACTACCAGACAGAAGAATACCGACGGCGTGGTCAATGCCACGGCCCGCGCGGCCGACTTGCTGATAGTACGCGACGATGGAGCCTGGAGCTTGATAGTGTATGACAAATCCAAGGTCCGGCTTGTCATATCCCATGCCAAGAGCTGTTGTCGCCACCAAAGCTTTAATTTCGTTGTTTAGCAGAAGCCCTTCAAGATGTTGGCGATAGACGTTTGAATCTTCGAAACCTTCGTCAGAAACTCCGCTGTAGTATGCCTTTGCACTGATGTCATGCTGATTTAGCCAATCAGCAACTTGGTTCGCGTCGCGTTTCGTCAAAGTGTAGATGATACCTGTGCCAGGAAGGCTATTTACGTGCTCTGCTAGCCAAGCAAGCCGAGCAGCTTGAGATGGCAATCGAATATTTTGCAATTCAAGCGTTTCTCGCATCAACGAGCCACGTTGAATGCCAATGTTACCCAGCTGGGCTTTTACGTCGTTTACGACCCTGTCGTTGGCTGTTGCAGTAGTTCCAAGTATCGGGACGTTGTCGGGCATTCTCTGGAGCACGTTGACCAATCGGCGGTAATCTGGGCGGAAGTCATGCCCCCAATCAGAAATGCAGTGTGCTTCATCGACGACCAGTAGTCCGATCGTCTCTGAAATTGGCATCAGTACATTTGCCACGAATTCATCGTTGGCCAATCGCTCTGGAGAAATCAGAAGCGCATCAACTTCGTTTCCTTCGACAGATTTATGGATTTCTTGCCAACCGTCTCTGTTAGTGGAGTTAATTGTGAGTGCCCGAATTCCAAGGCGATCTGCTGCCTCAATTTGATTTCGCATGAGCGCTAAAAGCGGCGAAACAATGAGGGTTAGACCTCGGCCCCGATCCCTCAAAATTCGCGTGGATATGAAATAAACTGAGCTTTTACCCCAACCGGTTCTCTGGACGACCAGAAGCTGTTCTTGTTTGTTAACAAGGCCGTCAATTGCTTCCCACTGACCGTCCCGAAATTCTGCTGCGGGATCCCCAAGGGCAGTGCGGAGTAAAGCGAGTGCATTTTCACGTTCTACCAAATTTCACCCCCATCAATGACGGATGCCTGTACAGCGATCTCAGCGGCATAGGCAGAAGATGAAAATGCCATAGCAGTAGCTGACGCCATCGATAAGAGAGCCTGCGTCATACTTGGCCTCCGATGACAAACTGTTCGTATGTGTCCCGTTCGGTCGGCTCTTCAAGATCCCGATCCCATTTCCCTGGGGCATCATCCGGATAAAGGAGTAGGGAGATGGACAAGCGGTTTTGATCAGAAAAAAGTGTCATTTCCCGAACGTCTTCTTCGCCGAGCCAAACGCCTTTCGGATGCAAGGTCCCTGTACGATTATCGATCAGCATGTCCTGCTTCGCCGCCAGAGATAAAACAGGAAGGGGGGTGACTTTCTGACGTGCTCGATAAAAGATCCCTGACTTTATTAGCGGCTCGCTACTCCAGGCCCAGTCAATAAAACCTTCTTTGCCGACGACAATCATTGCCCGCTTGTTCGTCATGCCTAACCATTTGAGAATGGTTGCGGTCAGGGAGACGTCATAGCGGTCTGCCAGATGGGACATGAGATCGAGATTAATGGCATTGCTCGCAACCTGATCACGGAAGTCATCCAGGGGCATCAGTAAATACGATGCGAAGGTGTTCGCCTGGGCTTCGACCTGTCCGTATTCGGAATCCCATTTGTGCATATCACGACTGCTGCACCTGAGCCCGTCAGCCGAGAGTTCACGATGAAGCAGGTAGTGTCCTAACTCATGGGCGAGGGTGAAGTTAATGCGGCCCTTTGATTCGATACTTTCATTGTAAATGATACCCCATTCACCATTACCGCTTGGATGTGGGATCATAGCGCCTTCGAATTTGCGTGAGAGATCCATCCCTTCGATCATGGTGATAGGCGCATCCGGGAAGACCTGTTTTGAATAATCCCGTGCGATACCGGCCACGTTGATGGGAAAGCGATCCAGTCCGTGAGCTTCGTGAAAGAGCTTGATTAGCTTACTGAGGTGGATCGCCCATTTCTCAGGCGTATTCGGTAGATTCAATTTTTCTTCCCCCACATATCGACCATCTGCTCAATTTTCTTTTTGTCTTCATCCTCAAGCTTACTGAATTTTCTGAAGAAAGCTTCCTGAAGGACCTTTTCGTCAGGGGTCGCTTTTTCGTCTAGTAGATAATCCGTCGTCACATTCAGGGCCTGAGCGATTCGGGTTAATTTTTCCGCAGATGGTTTTCTGGTTTCGCGGTTTTCTAGTTCCCACATATAGCTTTTGCTGGATTCCGTGAGTTCGGCCAGCTTGTCGAGGGAATAGCCCTTTTCTTGCCGATGGTGGCGGATTTTCTCGCCTAATGAGGTTGTCATGTCTTCTCCCTGGATCGGTCATTCATGTTTTCGACCGTGTTCGATATATGCCGAACAAATTGGTACTTGACAAGAGAATTGCGAAAATGTTCGATGTATAACGAACGAAATCGTACCAACAAGGAGATTCTACAAATGCCCAAACGTACACCCGGTACCCATCATGTGACCCCCAGCTCAAACGGTGGCTGGGACGTCCGTCGCGGCGGTTCTGATCGCGCCAGCGGACATTTTGACACCAAACGTGAGGCGATTGACCGCGGTCGCGATATCAGCCGCAACGCTGGAACTGAATTCAAGATCCATAATCGGGACGGGCGCATCGCTCAGTCCGATTCCCACGGGAACGACCCGCGCAACATCAAGGGCTAAGGAGATTAAGCATGGCCTCAGTGACGACCTTCATTCGCAACACGCCTGCCTCGTCGCTGCAGGCTTATTTTGAACACACAGGAATCGAGCTTTCGAGCCCGATCAATTGGGATGGCCCAGAGCCTGAAGTGGTTAAGGGAACGCTTCGGGCTGTTGATGACATGACAGACGACGAACGCGCCCGCGTCCTGAATGATGCGGAGCGTGTCAGCGCCTTGGCCGACGATGCAGGGCAAACCGCCCTTTACAGCGTGGCGGAAGACCGGTCCGTTCTGGATGATCTAGCCAACGGCCACGCACGGTCGCTTTGGATGTTCTTGAATGCGCCGACCTTATTTCGGTTCGCCGAAGAGGTGCGTTTTACTGACGAGCGTCGGCGCGGACGTAGCTGGGACGGTTTCATGGCTCCGGCCAATCTGGATTTGAAGCGTGATGCCGTGGCTCAGGAGGCGTTCAAGTCTGCTCTGAGGGAGCGCTTTTCATCGAACAACATTCACATAGATATTTTTAGCCGTCATCGCCCGACCTTTGACGGCGAAGATTGCGAACTGGTGCAGATCGTTATTTATCGGGAGGGGCTTCCTGATGCCTTTCTTGCATTCGATGAAGAAGGCGAGTTGATTCGTCGTGCCCGTCGCCCCGTATTCGAAGCCGCGATGACCTATGAACCTGAAACCGGTGTGATCGAGGTTGTGGCCAATGACCGTGAAAGCCGTGAGGAAATGGCACGGTTTATGGCGCGTGATTTACTCGGCGTTGAGTTCCAGAGCGAGAAGGTGCCTCTCCGGACCTACGATCTGTCTGTTTTGCTGGCTCCCCATCCGTTCCAGACGGATCCGGATGACGGGATTGAATCTGTCGAGGTGAAGCAATTGCGCTTGATGCCGTTCGACAATAACGGAGAGCGTGTCACCTTGGAATGCCTACGCAAAGCGGATCGGACCATTTGGAGTATGTCGGCAGATCGGTTCGGCGCAAACGACCCGTTGTCCGGTGGATGGGTTGCGACCCAGGCCAAGTTGACTATCAAGTTTCATCCGAAGGGCTCGTCTAAACGCGGACGCACATTGCCGCTGACGATCACCATGCCGCACGGGTGTAATTTGAAGGACCAGACGGAAGAGGAACAGTTGATCGGTGAGAAGTACCTGCGCCGTTGGGGCATCTTGAATGATGTTGACTGATGTCGTTCCGTTTTCCCGGTCCGACGTCCAACTGGTTCAGTCGATCCTGCAGACGCCAGATGCGGTGATCACCAGTGCGGCCTTGGACGGGTTTCATGGCCGTTCGGCGGACACGCTTAAGTCTTCGGGTATTTTGCGTCCAGACGCCCATCAGCTTGCGGCAGTCGCGCTGTCCGATCATGAGGATGAGGCCGTCAATCTGTCTTGGTCGCCGGAGCATAGAGGCTACGGATATTTTAGCCCTTCGGCTGGATGGGTGCCGGTGTCTGGCGATCAACTGACCGCGTACACAATCTGTTTTCCTGACTTATTCCAAGTTCTGTTGGCACCACTGGATGTGTCATCGCGTGAGGCCCCGGAAGAGTTGGTTCATGGTCTTGTCTGGGAGGTGGGCAACGTCCGGTTTCCTGGTCGGGGTAAACGGGTCCCAGTCTGGACTTCCAGACGTCTCCATGCCCCAGAAGTCTGGTCGATGTTCGCTGACGCTGCACGGTCAAGGCCATCTCCTGGTTTGCGCCTTGTCATCAATCTGACTCCAGGTCGCGTGATGGAGCCGACGTATCGAGGGCATGAGATCATTTCCCTGCAGGACGTGATCTGCGCAGATGGTTTGGCTGTTGATCCCGATCTCTTGGCGGCCAGGGTTTCGTCGGGTGCTACGACGGCTGATGCACCTATCATCGTCACGGCGGATGGCGCTTCGGTCAATGTTCGTGGCAAGCATTATCCATTCACCGGCACAAAGCAGCGATCTATCATCCGGCATCTCTATCAAGCTTGGAAATCCGGCGAGCCCGAATGCCTGACAGCGGCTGTTCTCGAAGCTGCCGATTGTGGTGCCTCGGTGAATACGCTCGCTAAAGCCTTTTCCGGTCGGTCAGATTGGCGAGATTTTATCCAGGAGAAGAATGGACGTTGCTGGATCTCACTTTGAGACCCGAAAACGCCAATTCCATATTTGGAGGTTGATTTACTCCATAAATGGAGTTATATTGAATCCATAAATGGAGGTTCACATGGCTCTTTCCCACGCTTATCCAGCTACTCGGCACGAAGTTGCTCCCTTGATCGATCTATCTGATCGAGCAGAACGCGATCGACTGAGCTCGGGGGCAGTCCGGGCGTTCTTTAACATTATGGACCAGTGGAAGGTCCGCGATGAAGCCGCTCGTCAGTTGCTTGGCGGAATGTCCAATGGCGCTTTCTATGCTCTGAAGAAGGACGGAGACCGCTCATTGGATGAGGACAAGCTGCGCCGGATCTCCTATTTGGTCGGCATCTTCAAGGCGCTGAACATTATTTACAGCGAAGATCTCGCGGATCAATGGATGCAGCTTCCGAACAAGAACCGGATCTTTAGAGGGATGACCCCCAACGACTATTTGATCCATGGGGGGCTTCCGGCTTTTGCGACCGTCAGAAAGCTTCTTGACGCGCGGCGGGGTGGCCATTGAGCTTTCCCGAAACAAGCAGGATCCGCCAACTCGATACACATCGGATGATTCCTTCGAAATACAGTGAGAACGGGGACAGTGTCCTCGTTCGCATTGCAGATGATGACGATCATCTTCAAAGCATCTTCGATCTGGATCACGCCACAAATGATCGGCTGCTCGCAGAAAATGATCTGCTTCCCGGCATCGGTGTTGATGAGCTGGTATTTAGTGTTCCATCTTATCGGATCATCAATGCAGCATTTACACACGCCCATCCACTGGGAAGCCGGTTTAATGGTCCAGACCGGGGTGCATGGTACGCGGGGTTTGCGCTAGAAACATCCCAAGCCGAGGTCGCCTGGCACAAGTCGCTCGAACTTGCCGAAATCGACTGGCTGAATGAAAGCGTCACCTATGATGATTATCTAGCTGACTTCGGTGGTGAATATCATGACATCCGAGGAGATGATAACTTCTCCGATTGCCTGAGCGCTGACAGCTATGTTGCATCTCAAGGATTGGCCGACCGGCTTCTCGCCGAAGATTCCCCCGGCGTGATATATCCAAGTGTGCGCCATTCCGGTGGCGATTGCCTTGCCTGTTTCCGCCCGGCGCTTGTTGGCAATGTTCGTAAAAACGCCCGGTATCGTTTCACATGGACAGGTAAACCCGAGCCCGAAGTTGAGCTTGAAGAGTCCTATATCTGATCCATTGAAAGCCTTTTAAATCATCTATGAGCCGTCCCATTGGGGCGGCTTTTTTCGTTTTGGGCCACGATAGGGCGATTCCTACCTTTTGCCCTACCTTCTGCCTCCCCGGCTCCTCCCCCCACAACCGCCATTCTCCTCCCAGGTTTTCGAACAGCCCCCAAGGAGGACTCCATGGCTATTAAACACCTCAATCAAATCGAACTGGCCGATCGCTGGAATATCAGTGAACGGACGCTTGAACGCTGGCGTTGGACCGGTGAAGGCCCCGCCTATCTCAAAATCGGTGGCCGGGTCGTTTACCGCCTCGAAGACGTGGAAGCTTATGAAGCAGACAATCTCTGCAAAAGCAGCACCGAAACCCCGAACGATCTTTATGCGTGAGGGGGACGATATGAACATCCCCAACCGCATCCAAATCGACGACCTAAGCGCCATGGAGGTGGCGGATATCGCCTCTCTGCCGGTCGAACAATTGACCGCCTTGCAGAGCGAAATCGCCGAACGGCTCACCATCACGAAGCTGATGAAGGACCGTTTCGATAGCGCGCTTGAGTGCCGCTTTTCCCTTCCGGCGAGAGAAGGCCGTGCAGCCCTTGGCAAAGACACAGGCACGGTTCGCTTCAATGAAGGTCCGGCACAGGTCGTTGCTGATCTTCCCAAGAAGGTCTCCTGGGACCAATCCCAGCTGGCTCAGCTTGTCGAGCGCATAAAGGCCGAGGGCGACAACCCGGCTGAATACGTCGACATCACCATCAAGGTTTCCGAACGCAAATACGCCGCCTGGCCGAGCCACATCCGCTCGGCGTTCGAAGGCGCAAGGACCGTGCGTGTCGGCAAATCCTCCTACCAACTTTCACTGAACGACGAGGTGCAATCATGACCGCCAAGACCAAACTCGAACGCCTGCGCGAAGATAACTGCTTCCTGGCTGAACTTCCCGACACCATCCGCATCCCGCCGTTGGGCGATCGCCAAGAAGAGGTGATCAAACCCATTGAAGCGGCGTCCATTGATGACCTCGCTTTCGCCCAGCTGGCTCTGCAGGCCAAATCTTCGGCGCTTTACGGAGAAATCGATGCGCTGCGCCGGGTCTACGATATGGCCCGCAAGAATGGCTCCTTGGGTGCAGACAATGCCCTGGATGCGATGGCATCGAAGAAGGGGGGTAAGTGATGACGCTCCCCATCATTTCCGCTGACGAACGCATGTCAGAACAGCGCGGCATTAAAGGCTGTATCTTCGGCAAATCCGGTATTGGCAAGACATCACTGCTCTGGACACTGGATGCCCAATCCACCTTGTTCTTCGATTTAGAAGCAGGGGACTTGGCAATCGAAGGCTGGTCCGGCGACACCATTCGTCCGCGCACTTGGATTGAATGTCGTGATTTCGCCGTCTTCATCGGTGGTCCAAACCCGGCCTTGCGTGACGACCAGGTCTATAGCCAGGCCCACTACGACGCTGTGTGCGAGCTGTTTGGCGACCCGGCAGCGCTGGATAAATACCAGACCGTCTTTATCGACAGCATCACGGTCGCCGGACGTCTTTGTTTCCAATGGGCCAAGGGCCAGCCGCAGGCAGTTTCCGAGCGCACCGGCAAGCCTGACATGCGTGGCGCTTACGGCTTGCATGGCCAGGAGATGATCGCCTGGCTCACCCATCTTCAGCATACCCGGGACAAGAACGTCTGGTTCGTCGGGATCCTCGACGAGAAGCTCGATGACTTCAATCGCAAGACCTTTGTTCCCCAAATCGACGGTTCCAAAACCGGCAACGAACTCCCCGGCATCGTGGATGAAGTCGTCGCCATGGCTGAGGTCAGTCCCGACGGCAGCGATCCCTACAGGGCTTTTGTCTGCCACACCCTGAACCCCTTCGGCTTTCCGGCCAAGGATCGCAGCGGTCGGCTGGACCAAATCGAAGAACCCCATCTTGGCCGTCTGATGGAAAAGATCGGCGGCCCCGCAAAACCGGCAAGCGAGAGACTGGAATTTAGCCGTCCCACGTCACCTGCCGAGACCCCCAATACTCAAGACAATGAAGGAGCACAGTAATTATGACTAGTGCATGGAACGACTATAACGACGCCGAATCCCAAACATCCTACGACCTGATCCCGAAGGGCACCATTGTGCCGGTAAGGATGACCATCAAACCGGGAGGTTATGACGATCCGGCTCAGGGTTGGACGGGTGGATACGCAACCCATAACGATACGACCGGCTCGGTTTATCTCAACGCCGAGTTTGTCATCCTCGAAGGACCGTTTGCCAAGCGCAAGGTCTGGAGTCTGATTGGGCTTCGCAGCCTGAAGGGTCCGGAATGGGGCAACATGGGCCGGTCTTTTGTGCGCGGCATTCTGAATTCGTCGCGGGGCCTTTCGGACAAAGACAATTCCCCGCAAGCGCAGGCTGCCCGCCGTATCAACGGTTTTGCGGATCTGGATGGCATTGAATTTCTGACCAAGATCGATGTTGGCAAGGACGCCAATGGCGATCCGAAAAATGACATCCGGTTTGCGGTGGCTCCCAACAATAAGGATTGGGAAACGTTTACGGCTGGCGGCGGTCTCTGGACGCCGAGCCAATCGGCTACTGCCCCCACAGCAACCGCACAGCCGACGGCCAACGCCAGCACGGAGACGCAACCTGCCGCAAACCCCAATCGCCCGTCCTGGGCTCAATAGGGGAGGCTGGTCATGTTGCTCCGTCCCCGCCAGAAAACCTTCGTCGAGCGCAGTGTTCAAGCGCTCGGCGAACACGGCAACACACTGGCTGTTGCCTCTACCGGATTTGGCAAAACCATAGCGCTGGCCGGTGTGACCGGTCAGCTGCTGAAAGACAACGATGTCAAGGCGTGTGTCCTTGCCCATCGTGATGAGCTGACAAGCCAGAACGAGGCGAAGTTCAACCGGGTTAATCCGGGCATCAGCACTTCGGTTGTCGATGCCAAAACCAAATCCTGGCAGGGGCGGACCACCTTCGCCATGGTTCCGACCCTGGCACGCAAGTCCAACTTGGCTGCCATGCCCGCGCTTGAGCTTTTGGTGATTGACGAAGCCCATCATGCGGCAGCCGACAGTTACCGTCGCATT
>JAJFIJ010000116.1 GCA_021775105.1 Rhodospirillales bacterium
CTCGATGCCATTGAGATATCCGAACGCCCGATCGCGATTACCCATGCCAACCCGTCATTCTGGCATGGCGCGCTCCGCAACAAGTCCGATACGGTCCTGAATGCTCTTGCTGAAAGTGACGGGATGATCGGCTTTTCTCTATATCCGCACCATCTTGAAAATGGTTCGAACTGCACGCTTGATGAGTTCTGTCAGATGATTGCCAGAACCGTCGATATGATTGGAATTGATCATGTCGGCATCGGCAGCGACCTGTGTCAGGATCAGCCCGACAGTATTGTTGAGTGGATGCGGAACGGCACCTGGACCAGAGAAATGGATTTTGGTGAAGGGTCGGCCAGTCAGGCAGGGTTTCCGCCGCAACCGGACTGGTTCAGGGATAATCTGGGATTTCGCAACATCCAGACCGGTCTTGCAGGGGCCGGATTTTCCGACGCTGAGGTTCAGCGTATCATCGGCGGAAACTGGCTTGATTTCTTTGAAGCGTCTTTTGGCCCGGTGGAACAATGACAGCAACCGGCACCACGGAAACACAGAAAAGTTCACTGGAAAAAAGTTCCCCATCCCTTCGTCAGCCCGAAAGCGTGATGACGCTTGCACGCATGGGATCGGCTTTCCCAACGCGGATCAGTTTTATGCGCAGTCTGATACGCCGGATGCGGCGCGAGAACTGGCGCTTTGAGCGACTGCGGTTTGATGTTGATGATGAAGGATTCGGAACCAGCGTATATGCCGCCCACGGCCCGGAACGAACCTATAGCCTGGTTGCCTTTAGCCATGACCTCGATCCGGCTGATCGCACGGACAGGGTGATCGCCACCGCCTGGGATGCGACGTTCAATCTGTTCGACGGCATCCCCGACGACGAAGATATTCAGCGCCTTTCCGCCAATACACCAAAACAGGAAGCAGGTCGGTTTCATGCCAGTGAGCTTTGCCTGGCTCGGGCCAATAAAAGTCTTCGTTTGTTCGAGCATGTTGTCGCCTGTCTGGCCGAAGGACAGCAACCCGATATCGATACTCTGGCCTCGGTCGGATATCTGATGCGAACCACAGCCGTTTACGGAAGCGGCAAGTTTGGCTGTGCTCCGCGAGAAAAAATTTCGGACCGTGCTGAAACTATCGGGCCGTTCCAGGCAGAAATGCTGGCGGTTTTTTTGATCCGCTGGTTCACCATTGATCTGGTCGAGCATGTCGCGAAATGTCGAGGTGGGGACAACGCTGTCGGATTGACGCCCGAAATCAAACGGTTTCTCGGGATCGGCAATTCGACCGGCTTGGGGATGGCTCCATTTATTGTGAAATACCCGATTCTGGTGAACAACTGGGTCGCGGCACGTGAGCATGCTCTATTGCGGGTGCGGTCCCTGAAGACAGCGACGCAAGATACAATTATCGAATTCGGGCAAAATCTACACACTGTGCGTCAGCATATTGATGAGTGGTCCGTCGCGGATGAAATTCAAACCGCTCGAATTGTTGTGCTTCGCGAAGATTTGCAAAGGCTCACCTCTGAAATCACCAACCATCAATGGGAAGGAAACTGTCCGTGGGATTGCCTATACAAATATGGTGAAAATAACCTGACCCCCGAAGGGCAGGAAATTTTGGGCAGCATGATTTTGGAACCGCATGGGGAAATGATCGACGAGCTCGCGGACACGATGCATTCCCCGGTTTCGCCAAAGCTGGATCCGGCAATGCGACTGGACATGCTGCGGCAGCTGATTTCGCAGCATTATGCATGGGCGCTGGAAATAGATTTTGATAACCCGGTGGCCCAGCAAAATTACTGGTACTATTCAGAAGACAAACTGGAACCGCGTTTCAGCGATCGCTATGAGGTGCCCGGTTCAGAACTGGAAATGCCGCTGGCTATTGGTCGCGACGTCAAAAAATTGGTGGCTGTGATTACCAGCGTTGCAGGCGAAATGACCGTGGCAGAGTTTGTCATGCGAAACCCGGAATTTCGTCATATCGTACGTCGGGTCCAAACTATCGCTACTTATCCCTACGGCGAGATTTATGACAATCTGGTCGGTGCGGAGGTTCGCCCGATTGATCTGCTGCGGTTCAAACTGGCCTTTTTTGGTGCATCAAAGTTCGATCCGAAATCTGACCGCTGGACCCGCATTACCATGTATCAGGGCGCGCCAATGCCGGATGAAGTTCCGGATATAGCGTTCGAAAACTGGACGTTTCCCGTCAAACCGCAGGTTCGGTCATGAAAACACGGACATCCCCGGTATCGCTTAGTGAACTCCGGTTTGTCTGCACCCGAGCAGCCGTCGGTGCCGGGGCGCCTTTTGGTCTGGGAGAAGATTTCGCTGATGCGGCGATTGCAATTGCCAAGATGGGGTTTGATGCTGCGCAAATCACTCTTAGCGCTCTGAACAGGCTGGCATCGGGTGACAGTTCCGCTGTTGTCGACCTGAAAAGGCAAGACGGTGTGCTGGTTTTTGAGGCCGGGCAGGGCGGTCTGTTATCTTCGATCTTTGCCGGGCCGACGCTCTGTGATCACTTGATTGCCAGCGATGCGGATTGCGGCGCGCGCCTGATCAACGTGGATAGCCCCTTGCTGGCAGTCGCCGGACTGGAGGCGGTTTCGGTAGACCACCGGACTTGCATGGCAGCGTGGGAAACGACATCCGGCGACGGGGTTTCACTGCTTTTTGAAAACAGAGGTATCTCCAGAATATGTGCGCCAGATGCGACCGCCGTTATCGCACCGGGACCGGTCCATGTCGAAATTCGTATGGGCTCCGATAATACAGATGCCGAAGAATCTGTTTTGTCGGGACAAAGCGACTTGAAGACGGCTGCCCGCCGTACCTTGATGGAAGGCCTGCAAATGGATGCTGCGGACTGGGCTGGCGTTTATGCCTGGTTTGAACGATGTCTGGTGCCGTCGAGTGAAGAGTCGATGATTTCAGGTGCTGGCGCCGGGCTGGTAGATACGGATTGACGGTCAGGGCTTGTCTGGTATCACAGCAGTTGTCTCAATTTCCAGTTTGGCACCGTCTTCGATGAACCCGCTGACTTCGATGACCGCCATGACAGGGTAGTGTCGGCCAATGATTTCGCGGTACGCCCCGCCGATTTCTTTCAGGGCCGCCAGATATTCCTGCTTGTCGCCGATATACCAGGTCATGCGAACGATATGCTCTGGCCGGGCATTGGCTTCGTTTAATACGGCGACAATATTCAACAGGATTTGGCGAAATTGTCCGGCAAAATCATCCGTCTCGAACAGTTCGTTTTCGTTCCATCCAACCATTCCGCCAACGTATACGGTCTGCCCGCTGGCGACGATGCCGTTGCTATACCCCTTGGCGCGCGGCCATCCGGGAGGCTGGAGAAATTTGTGGGGTGAATCAGTCATTGGTCTTCCTCATAACAGGTTTTGAGTTTCGCGCGTATTGCGGCGGGCCATTGTTTCGCTTTGCTTGATTTCAGATCGACACAGACCAGCGTGAAATCCGCCTTGCAGCGTGTTTCCCCGTCACATGTAGCCAGAATGGTGCAATTGATACTTCTGTTCCCCAGACTATTAACGCTGAGGGCAAATATCACGATGTCCTCAAGACGGCTCATGGCACGAAATTCAGTATCAATACGGGCCATCGGAACGCCGAGGTATTCCACAAAATGTAGCTGATTGAAGCCAACGCCAATGATTTGCTCAAACCATTCTTCAATAACAAGATTGAACATCTCGAAATAGCGCGGGTAAAAAACAATTCCGGCAGGATCGCAATGCTGAAAGCGGACAGTTATCGGAAGGGAAAATGCCATTATTTTCCCTTCAACTTGAATCTCTGGATTTTCCCAGTCTGTGTTTTGGGTAACTCTTCCAGGAAATGAATGGCGCGCGGATATTTGTAGGGTGCGATTGTCGATTTAACATGATCCTGCAATATCTTGACCATCAGCTTGTCGCCGTCCCATCCTTCCCGTAATACTACATGTGCTTCGACAATCGTTCCGCGCTGTTCGTCGGGTGCGCCAACCACAGCGCATTCCAGCACGCTTTCATGTTGCAGAAGGGCGTGTTCGACGTCTGGTCCGGCGATGTTATATCCAGCAGATACAATCATGTCGTCGGATCGTGCGATAAAATGGAAATCTCCATCGGAGTCTTGAATGAAGCTGTCGCCGGTCAGATTCCAACCGTTGCGAACGTAAGCGGTTTGACGTTGGTCATCAAGATAGCGACATCCGGTTGGCCCACGCACAGCCAGTCGGCCCACATCACCACGGTCAACTTCGTTCATGTCATCATCGACAACCTTTGCCTCATAACCACGGACCTGACGTCCCGTGCACCCCGGTTTGGCATCGTCCAGTCGGTTGGTGATAAAGATATGAAGCAATTCGGTCGCGCCGATTCCGTCCAGCATGGGCTTTCCGGTTTTGGCATTCCATTCTTCGAAAACAGCAGCGGGCAGGGTTTCGCCGGCAGAGACCGTGCAGCGCAATGTCGAAAGGTCGGCGCCTTCCTCCATCGCCTTCAACATCACCCGGTAAGCCGTAGGTGCGGTAAAGCAAACCGTCGCTCCGTAGGTTTCGATAATATTGATCATCTCCTGCGGTGAGGCATTTTCGAGCAAGGTTGCCGTTGCCCCGAAGCGCAGAGGAAATATGGCCAAGCCTCCAAGGCCGAAGGTGAACGCCAGGGGAGGAGAGCCAACAAACACGTCATCGGGTGTAACCTGTAAAACCTCTCTGGCATAACCATCGGCGATGATCAGAAGGTCACGATGAAAATGCATGGTCGCCTTGGGGTTACCCGTCGTGCCGGATGTAAATCCAAGAAGGGCGACATCATCCCGGCCCGTGCGAACCGCATCAAATTTCACCGGTTTGTTAAGCGCGATACGATCCAGTTCGGCATCGTGACTGGCGGTCCCGTCAAATCCGATGATTTTTTCAAGATATTCGTTGTCTTTTGCGCACAGAACAATCTCGTCCATTAGCCGGGTGTCGCACAGTGCCAGAGATATCTCCGCCTTGTCGACGATCTTGGAAAGCTCTCCTGCGCGCAGCATGGGCATGGTGTTGACAACGACAGCACCTGCTTTGGTTGCCGCCAGCCAGCAGGCAACCATCGCCGGATTGTTGGCTGATCGGACCAGTACGCGATTACCCGGCTTGACGCCGAAATCTTCAACCAGCGCATGCGCGATACGGTTGGTCCAGTCGGCAAGTTCTTTGTAGGTCCGCAATCGACCATTTCCGATCAGCGCCGTATGATCGCCAAAACCTTTTTCGACCATGGCATCCGTCAGGGCGACTCCGGCATTCAGATATTCCGGATAGGGGAAATCTTCGAGCAGGAAATCGGGTTGGTCATTTTCCGGCGGCAGATTGTCGCGGGTGAATGTATCGGTATGTGCAGACGGTCCAAGCATGACTATGTGCTCCCAATTTGCTGACGCGCGATAATAATCTTCTGAACATCCGACGCGCCTTCATATATGCGTAATGCACGGATTTCACGGTACAGGCTTTCAACGACACTGCCTTTTCGCACTCCCTCTCCACCATGAATCTGGACGGCTTTATCGATAACGGTCTGGGCGCTTTCGGTGGCAAAAAGTTTGGCCATTGCTGCTTCTCTTGTGACGCGGTCAGCGCCCATGTCTTTGGTCCAGGCGGCGCGATAGATCAGCAATGCCGAAGCATCGACATCGACAGCCATATCGGCAATATGCCCCTGAACCATTTGCAGATCATGCAAGGGCGCGCCGAACAGTTGCCGTTCGGCGCTGCGATCAAGTGTTTCTTCAAGGGCGCGTCGGGCAAAGCCGAGAGCGGCTGCGCCAACAGTGGCACGGAAAACATCCAGCACCGACATGGCGATCCTGAAGCCACTGCCCGGATCGCCAATCCGCGCAGATTGAGGGATGCGAACATCTTTGAACGTCAAACGTGCCAGCGGATGCGGGGCGATAACTTCCAGCCGTTCGGCAATCTCAAGGCCTTGTGAATTTGCCGGTACGAGATATGCGGACAGGCCCTTGGCTCCCGCCGCTTCGCCGCTGCGCGCAAAAACCACGTAGACGTCGGCGATGCCGCCGTTCGATATCCAGGTTTTTTCACCGTTCAGCACATAATCGGTTCCATCCTGCGTGGCCGTCATCTGAATATTGGCAACATCTGATCCTGATGCCGGTTCGGTCAGGGCGAAAGCGGGTATGGCATTTCCGGTCCGGGTTTCAGTCAGCCACGTGCGCTGGTCGGGTGATCCGAACAGAGATACAGCGCCCATGCCGAGGCCTTGCATGGCAAACGCAAAATCGGCCAATCCGTCATGACGGGCAAGAGTTTCTCTGATCAGGCACAACGAGCGCACATCAAGCCGTTCCCCTTCATCTGCGCCAGAATGGGCAAGAAATCCCGCCGCACCCAGATCTGCGACCAGTCTCCGACACGCAGCATCTATATCACCGTGATCGACCGGAAGGTTTGTTGCACACCAGTCTTCCAGTTTTTTGGCCAGTTGCCGATGCCGGTCTTCAAAAAACGGCCAGTTCAGAAAACTTTTATCAGCCATCAGTCCCCCTCAAACACCGGTTTTTGCTTGGCCACAAAGGCATGGTAGGCGCGCTCGAAGTCGGCTGTTTGCATACAGATCGCCTGCGCCTGTGCTTCGGCTTCGATTGCCTGATCTGGCGACATGTTCCATTCATGGGCAAGCTGGGTTTTGGTAATCCCGTTGGCGAAGGTCGGGCCGCTGGCGATCCGTTGGGCCAGTTTCATCGCTTCGGTATGAAGATTTTCTGCCGTATGAAGGGCGTTGAAATATCCCCAGTTATGGCCTTCGCTGGCCGACATCGAGCGTCCGGTATAAAGCAAATCAGCAGCCCGCCCCTGACCGATAATCCGGGGCAGGATCGCGCAAGCGCCCATGTCGCATCCGGCCAGTCCTACGCGGGTAAACAGGAACGCGGTTTTTGCTTCGGGTGTTGCAAGTCGCAGATCGGATGCCATGGAGATGATGGCACCAGCACCAACGCAAATTCCATCGACTGCCGAGATAATCGGTTTGCCACAGTGCAGCATGGCCTTCACCAGATCCCCTGTCATGCGCGTGAAAGCCAATAACTCTTTCATGTTCATTCCGACCAGCGGCCCGATGATATCGTGAACGTCGCCACCCGAGCAGAAATTGCCGCCGTTGGATGCAAAAACAACAGCATCGACATCATCGGCATAAACCAGATCGCGAAAGGTGTCGCGCAGTTCGCCGTAGCTTTCAAACGTCAGAGGATTTTTCCGCTCCGGACGATCAAGCTGGATTACGGCGACAGCACCTTCCATGCGCCATTTGAAATGGTCGGGCTGGAAATCTGACATGTTGGTCATGATGATGGTTCCTCAATTTCCTTCAAGCGGCTGAAAACATCGACCAGCAGATCAAGATCGTTGTTGTCCATTTCTGAAAAAAGATCGCTGATTATGGCTTCATGTTCGGCAGCCATCTTTGAAAATAGCTCCCGCCCTTTCGGAGACAAACGCACAAGCATGGCGCGGCGGTCATTTTCGACAATTACCCGCACCACCAGGCGGTCTTCAACCAGACGGTCGACAATGCCGGTAACATTTCCATTCGATACCAGTAGCTGTTTGGAAAGGGCGCTCATTTTGAGGCCATCTTCAGCCCGAAATAGCGCCGCCATGACATCAAAACGGGGCAAGGTTGATTTGTAGCGGTCACGCAGAAATTCGCGCAGGCGTGCTTCGACGAACCGTGTGGTGCGCAGCATTCTGATCCACATCCGCAGACGGCGTTTATCCAGTGGCGCCTCATTTTGCGATGACGGGTTGCTCATATTTCGCCTCCTGACAGGGTTATCGCCTGACCGTTGACCGAGCGAGCTCCTTCGCGACTGAGCCAGAGAGCGGTTTCAGCGACTTCATCTGGCGAGATCAATCTGCCCTGCGGGTTGTGGGCGGCCAGTGCGACGCGCGCCTGTTGCTCGGTCTTGCCGGTTTTATCCATAATATTGGCGACGGACCGGTCCGTCATTTCGGTGTCGAGAAATCCGGGGCAAATCGCGTTCACGGTGGTGTTTGTTTTTGCCAGCTCAAGAGCTAACGACCGAACAAGTCCGATAACGCCGTGTTTGGCCGCAGCATAGGGTGCGACATAGGGATATCCCTTGAGGCTGGCGGTTGAGGCAATGGCGATCAGGCGGCCACTTTGTTCAGGAATTTGCTTCAAGCCTTCGCGCAGCGTCAGGAAAACACCTGTGAGGTTGACGTCGATGAGCTGCTGCCAACTGGCGATTTCCGTCTTCTGAAATGATGTGCTATCCGACATGCCGGCATTGGCAATGACGATCTCTGTCGGACCACAGGTGGCGAACATGTCCATTACGGATTGTTCGTCCGTAACGTCGGCGACGACACTGGTGATGCTTTCATGGTTGTCAGCAACCATTTGCAGGCGCGTTTCGGAGCGTCCCGAAATACTGACCCGCGCGCCGGCATTGGCAAACGCCAATGCCATTGCTGCGCCGACACCACTGCCACCGCCGGTGACAAGAACGGTTTTTCCAGCCAACTCGCTCATACCCGTACAACCATGGCTTCAGCCCGTTCGCTCAGGCGATATGACTGGTCCCGACCGGCAAGGTAGGGATCCGGCCATTTGGGGCTTTGTTCGCCAAGCGTCGCAGCCGCGTGTAGGGTCCAGTACGGGTCGGCGAGATGAGGTCTAGCCAGACAAACCAGATCGGCGCGCCCGGCCATCAGGATTGAATTGACGTGATCGGGTTCGTAGATATTTCCGACTGTCATTGTCGGCACGCTCAGTTCGTTGCGAATTCTGTCGGAGAACGGGGCCTGAAACATGCGGCCATAAACCGGATTGGCGTCGGTAGATGTCTGTCCGGCGGACACATCAATAATATCAACGCCGGCGTCATGGAACTTCGATGCAATCTGCACCGCTTCTTCCGGTGTTACGCCGCGATCATCCAGCCAGTCATTGGCTGAAATTCGCACGGACATGGGTTTTTCAATGGGCCAAGCCGCTCGCATCGCGCTAAAGACCTCGAGCGGGAAGCGCATGCGGTTCTCCAGGTTCCCGCCGTATTCATCATCGCGAATGTTGGATACGGGTGAAATAAACGAAGAAATCAGATATCCGTGGGCGGCGTGCAGTTCGATCATGTCAAACCCGGCGCGCATCGCCATTTCCGTGGCCTGGGTAAATTGCTTGACGATCAAATCCATATCAGACCGGTCCATCGTCTTGGGCGTTGCATTGTTTTCCGACCAGGGCAGGGCGGACGCTGAGATCAACGGCCAGTTGCCGTCTGTCAGGGGTGTATCCATTTCCTGCCAGCCCAGCTGGGTTGACCCCTTGCGTCCGGAATGACCGATCTGGCAACAGATTTTGGCATCGGTTTCCGAATGTACAAAATCAGTCAATCTGCGCCAGGCGGCTTCGTGTTCGGGAGCATACAGTCCGGGACAGCCGGGCGTGATCCGGCCTTCCGGGCTGATACAGGTCATTTCTACATAGACCAGCCCGGCACCACCTTTTGCCCGTTCGGCATAATGAACGAAATGCCAATCAGTGGGGCACCCGTCGACCGCCTTGTATTGGGCCATGGGTGAGACGACGATCCTGTTTTTGATTTCCATATCCCGCAATTGGTAGGGTGTGAACATCGGTGCTTTGCCGGACCCGGCGGGTTGACCCGACTGAACCTGAAACCACTCTTCTGCACTTTCCAGCCATTGCCTGTCACGCAATCGCAGATTTTCATGGCTGATCCGCTGGGAGCGGGTCAAAAGGGCGTAGTTGAACTGGACGGGATCGAAATCGACATATCGTTCAACATCCTCAAACCATTCCAGAGAGTTCCGCGCCGCAGACTGAAGACGCAACACTTCAAGCCGACGTTCTTCCTGATAGCGCTCAAACGCCTGTTCCATGGTTTTTTCGCTATCGAGATAGGTTGCGAGCGAAATCGCACTATCAAAGGCCAGGCGTGAGCCTGAGCCGATGGAAAAATGCCCGGTCGCGGCGGAATCGCCCATCAGGACCACGTTTTCATGATGCCACTTTTCGCATATCACCCGCGGAAAGTTCATCCAGACGGCAGAGCCACGAAGGTGGTCGGCGTTCGACATCAAAGCGTTGCCATCAAGATAGTCGGCGAAGATGTCTTCGCAGGTGGCAATCGTCTCGGCCTTGGACATATCGGCGAAACCGAACTTGTCCCAGGTTTCATTGGAGCATTCGATGATGACCGTCGCGGTGTCATCATCGAACTGGTAGGCATGTACCCAGACCCAGCCGTGCTGTGTCTCTTCGAAGATGAAGGTGAAGGCGTCGTTGAACTTCTGATGAGTACCAAGCCAGATGAATTTGCATTTGCGGACATCGATGTCCGGCCTGAAATGCTCTGCATATTCATTCCGCACGAGTGAATTGATTCCGTCACAGGCAACGACCAGATCATAATCATGGCGGTAATCTTCTGCCGAGCGAAATTCTGTTTCATAGCGAATATCGACACCAAGCTCTCTGGCCCGGTCGCGAAGCAGGATCAGCATCTTTTTGCGTCCAACCCCGGCAAAACCATGGCCACCGGATACGGTGCGCTGGCCTTTGTGGTGAACCGCAATATCATCCCAATAGACGAAATTTTCGCGTATGGCTTCGGCACTTTTGGCATCGTTCTCAACCATATTGCCCAAGGCATCATCGGACAGCACAACCCCCCAGCCGAAGGTGTTGTCAGATTTATTTCTCTCAAGAACGACAACTTCATGCGAAGGGTTCTTGAGCTTGATGCTGATGGCGAAATATAAACCAGCTGGGCCACCTCCCAAACACATGATTTTCATGGTGTTTTCTCCCGTTGATGCCAGCCCGAAGAACTGAATTATAGGAGGAGATGAAAATTAGTTCAAGTATAAAATATATATATATAAAATAATAATCTGATCTTTTCTCGCGGCATGCGCCTCTCGTCAGGTGCAGAACGTAATGATAGGTTGGTGCCAAATTCATGGACCTTATTCGGTGTCAAAAACATGCCTGATCAAATCGCTATCCGTCGCCTGCAAACGTATGTATTTCGTGTTCCTCTGGATCAACCTGTGATCACCTCATTTGCGGTGATGCACGACCGCCCGGCGGTGCTGGTCCGGATCACCGATCATCAAGGCGCGACGGGTTGGGGAGAGGTCTGGTGCAATTTTCCGGGCTGCGGCGCGGAACATCGCGCGCGGTTGCTGGAATCGGTCATTGCACCTCTGTTGTGGGGCAAGACGTTTGAGCAACCGGCTCAGGTATTTGAGTTCCTTACAGAAAAAACCCACATTCTCGGGCTTCAGACCGGAGAGGCCGGGCCATTGGCGCAGGTGATCGCCGGCGTCGATATTGCGGTTTGGGATATGGTTTCCAGGCGTCAGGGTCGCGCTCTGCAAAATATGCTTTCAGGAAATGATGTCACCGACGTCGCGGCCTATGCCAGCGGGGTCAATTCTGTGGGTGCGGTTGATACAATCGCGCGCTGTCGTGAAGCTGATGGACACAAGGCGTTCAAGGTGAAGGTCGGGCTCGGACTTGATAAAGATATTGCGACGATCAACGGCGTTGGCAAAAGCCTTCACGCTGAAGAACATCTGATGCTGGATGCCAATCAGGCATGGGATGTCGATGCGGCAATTGAGGTGCTTGCCGGCATCGAAGAGATCGCTCCCGACTGGATGGAGGAGCCCCTGGCTGCGGACTCGTTACGGTCTGATTGGCAGGCCGTTAAAGAGGCAACCCGTATTCCTATTGCCGGTGGGGAAAATGTCCGGGGACTGGATCAGTTTGGCGAGATCATTGATGACGCCATATTCGATGTTGTTCAGCCGGATGCCTGCAAATGGGGTGGCATAACCGAATGCTTCAAGGTTGCCGGGTGGGCACTGGATGCAGGGCTTCGTTATTGTCCGCACTATCTGGGTGGCGGCATTGGCCTGATCGCGTCGGCCCATATTCTTGCCGCTGTTGGCGGAGACGGCATGCTTGAAATTGACGTCAACCCCAACCCGTTACGCGAAGCACTGGCCCAGCCGTTCTCGGAAATCGCAGGCGGGCGGTTCACCATGCCTGACGGTCCGGGGCTTGGTGTTGAACCTGACCTGAAAGCCGTGGAGCGGTGGCTGACGCATCATCAGGAAATTTCAGCCTGAACGAACTACCCGGAGAACGCCTGGATTCCGGTCTGGGCCCGACCAAGGATCAACGCGTGAATGTCCTGCGTGCCTTCAAGCGTATTGATGACTTCCATATTCATCAGATGGCGGATGATGTGAAACTCGTCTGAAATGCCGTTGCCACCGTGCATGTCACGCGAGATCCGTGCGATTTCCAGGGCCTTGCCGGTGTTGTTGCGTTTGACCAGTGAAATCATTTCAGGCGTTGCCTGTCCTTCATCCTGAAGGCGGCTGATCCTGAGAACCGCTTGCAGGCCAAG
>JAJFIJ010000117.1 GCA_021775105.1 Rhodospirillales bacterium
CGTCTATGACCTGCTCCTCTGCGGCGATCATTTCCGTAATATCCTTGCAGGTAATTTCTTTACCCTTAACCAGATCATTGACCGAAAGAATTTGATTCATGGCCTTGGCTGCAAAGGTCGCCGTAATTCCAGAAAAACTACCGCCTGTCGCCCGCATCAAATCCGTCGCTGCCGCACCCTTGGGACTTTCATAAACGGTAGATTTACCAAATTTGTATTTCTTTAACGCCTCCTCCTCATCGGCAGCGAGGTCGACAATGGCATAGAGAGTAAATTTTACAGTTCCGGTCATGCCGGATTGCTGTGAACGGCGTAGTTTGAGTTTCATCGTAAGTCCCCCCATATTTCTATCTAAAGAATATTTCAAGATGCTGATTCTCCGCTAACAAGATAACGCAGAAAGAAACATGAAGGGTTATTTTTTCGTTTTTAGAGAATTTTACTCTATTATACCCGCATATTTATAATTCGCATAAAACGGGAGGCGGGAATGAAAATCGAAACGTTGAAATACAAGGGTTCAGTCATTGAGGTCGATTGTGATTCCGATGGCATGGGCTTGGCCATTGACAGCAAAAAAGTAGCCACCAGCCAACCCGCCGACACGTCTTTCTATATGTCTCCGTTGTTACCGTATGAAACACACGAAGACCTGATGAGCATGGGAAAGTCGATTGTACGTAAACAGCGTACTGGCACGGTTTCGCATTTGGTGAAGTCATGATTGTACGAAAAAGTCCGCGGGACATGACCGCAACCCAGCGCAACGCTTTTATCAAAGCGGTTGTCGATCTCAAAAATGAAATGAACAGCCTTTCGAACGGTACGGTGATTGGCAGCTACGACCAGCATGTCGCCGTTCACATCGGAGTCACCGGGCGAATTCGACAGGGGACCCCCGTCAACTTCGGTGATTTGGACGGAGGGCACGGCGGGCCCGGTTTCCTACCTTGGCACAGGGAATTCTTACTGCGATTTGAGAAGGATCTACAACGCGTGTCGGGAAATTCGGATTTGGCCGTCCCCTATTGGGATTGGGGTGATCACGACACGACGTTCAATATTATTTTCCAAGATAACTTTCTCGGCAAACATCAGACCGGCGGGCAGCACAACGTCACAGCGGCCCGGTTTGCGACTGGTGGAAAGTGGAAACTCGACCGCCGCGTCCATGTCCCCATGATCATCGACCTCGTGATTGATCCCATGGCTACGATCTCGGATATGGGGGAAACCCTTTTCCGTGAATTCAGATCGCGTGCGGCCATGCCAACTCGCGCTAAGATCGAGGAGCTTTTGACAATTGGGCTATATGACGATTTTGAAAGAACCATTGAGCACGGGACGGTCGGCAATCAACGGACACACGATTACATGCATGGGTGGGTCGGAGGCACGATGGGAACACATGCATCTCCCTATGATCCTATATTCTTACTTAATCATGCCTTCATCGACCGCATGTGGGCGCTATGGCAGGCACTAGGGCATAACGGCTCCAGTCATTACACCTCTGTCGCGTCCCCACCATACGGGCACGGGCTTCGCAATCCCATGTGGCCGTGGGATGGCACGGCCCGCGTCAAGACCGTTGATCGAATTGAACAAGTCCTTCCTGTTTTCGATCCGCAAGACCGCCGAGAACCTCGCGATGTGCTCGACTGCAAGGGCCTCAATTATTCGTATGTCGACTACGCGCGTGTGAAGGATATTCTGGACAACGCTATTGGCCAGTGGAAGACCGACCGGGGTCGGGCTCCGCGATTGGCAATGCGACATGGCAGTATGTTCAAGTGGAACACAAAACAGAATCTTCTCAATGCTACAGCGCTAGGCCGTAGACTCATTGATCCGGCAATGGTTGGAAACGGTCGAGGATATGAAACGAACCTGATAGTAGCTTTATTGCGTGGCGTTCAGAATTTCAATCGAATGCCCTCTGGAGGGCCTTTCCTGCCAATCTCAGAGATCGCTGAAATTGCCCACTGGATTGATATGGGAACGCCGGGATAATTGTCGCGTTCTAACGCGGAGAGAGTGAGGTGGTCCCACTTTATTGGACAGTTTGGCAGCACTGTTAAGGTGTATTCCTGTTTCTAATCATGCTGCCAAAAAACCATTTATGAAAGTCTTCTGATGTTGTTGAGCCTGTGGGCATGTGGGCAAGCCGCCAGGCTTATCCATCATATCCATAGGCCGTGCCGCACCGTAGGCTTCCGCTGGCGTTCGTCCGCCGAAAGTAGAATGGGGCCGCTCGGTATTGTAGAAGTCGACCCATTTGCCAATCACCCTTTCGGCGACGAACCCGTCGGTCAGTTCATGCAGGTAGATGGCCTCGTATTTGAGGCTACGCCACAATCGCTCAATGAAGATGTTATCCATACACCGGCCCCGCCCATCTATTACCGGCAGGTGATTGCATGCAATCACCGAGAGGCATGGAGATCGTGATTTCTGCGGCCTTGAGTACGCCGGTGAAGTCATAGCTGGTGAACTGACTGCCCTGATCCGTATTGAAGATTTCCGGTTTGCCGTATTTGGACAGCGCCTCGTTCAGGGCTTCGATGCAGAACCCGGCATCCATGGTGTTCGATAACCGTCTCCACTCGCTACTGGGCGCGCGATGGCCGGTTTCTCGGTAATCGGCAGATTGAGAAGCGCGGCGACGAAGCTCAGGATGATCGCCAATCCCCAAGCCAAGTCATAAGAGCCCAGATAATCGAATAACGCGCCGCCCAGCCAACCGCCTAGGAAGCCGCCGAGTTGGTGAATGAAGAACACCAACCCGCCTAGCATGGACAAGTTTCGGACGCCGAAAATTGAGGCGACCGTCCCATTGGTCAAGGGAACCGTGGAAAGCCAGAAGATCCCCATGAAGAAGGCGAAGACATAGGCACTTGAGGCTGTGACGGGAAACAGGATGAAAGCGGTAATCGTGATCCCGCGAAGCAGATAGAGCCAAGCCAGGATCATTGGTTTGCGAACACGCCCCCCCCAAACGCCCGCGTAGTAAGTCCCAGCAATGTTGACCAGGCCGATGACCGCGAGAACAGTCGTCCCAACGCTGATCTCCAGGCCCTGGTCCAACAGAAACGATGGCAGATGCACGGAGATCAGAATGATCTGGAACCCGCAGACGAAAAAACCCAGGGACAATAGCCAAAATCCTCTATGGCGAACCGCCGTTCGCGCCGCCTCCAGAGCCGTCTGCTCGACCTCCGTGTTATCGTCACCAGAGGGCGGACGGTCTTTGAACATGGGCAGTGCAAGCGGCACCATGATCAGAGCAAGCACGGCGAGTGCAAGCAGTGCGGCGGACCAGCCGAGCCAGTTAATGCCCACGAGCGTCAGCGGCAACATAGCGAATTGTCCGAACGACGCTCCAGCCATTGAAACACCCATGGCCCACGAACGTCTTGCCGGGGGCACCGCTCGTCCGAGAGCGGCAAAGATGACGGGGAAGGTCGTCCCGCTCAGCCCAAGCCCGATGAGCAGACCGGCGCTGAGCAGGAATGAGGCCTGGTTTTCGGGAAACGCCATCAATGCCAATCCCGCCGCATAGAAAAGTCCGCCGGCGAAGACGACCTTACCCGCCCCGAACCTGTCGGCGGCGAGGCCGGCAAACGGCTGGGAAATCCCCCACACCAAGTTCTGCGCCGCCATCGCCAGCGAGAACACCTCGCGCCCCCATCCAGCGTCCATTGATATGGGTTGGAGGAACAGCCCGAAGCCGTGACGGATTCCCAGTGACAAGGCGAGGATGATCGAAGCGCAAATCAACGCGACGATGGCGTCACGCCGAATCTCACCTGTGGGTTGGTCGTTGGAAGACACTTGGCGTGTTCGCATCATTCATGCTTTCAATCCAATCGGCTTAGTCGGCCAGGGCAGTGCTTTACGTTGGGAGGAACCAGCATGTGATCGTTGGTTTTTTTCCGAACGCGGTTCTGTCCGTTCGACGCGATCCGATTTCACGTCGTTGAATTGCCCCGGATGGCGGCCTTTGTTAGTCGTCTGCGAGAATGCGGCACCCCTCATGGCCTTGGGCGGAGAGACGCGCGCCAAGGGGCGGTCGACCACGATGTCGCCCTTTTCATGATCGTCAGCGGTCGCCTGTTCGGTTCCCCACGCGGCCAATGCGAAAATCACCAAAAGAACCCATCGCGTCAGATTGTGCATCGTTCATTCTCCTTGATTTTCAACCCTATCGGAGACGCAGCATTGCCCCTCCGCAGCTTTGATGGTGGCGAGACTTCCCAAGGATCTGGTCGCATCACCAGACCACAGATTTCGTCGCAGCCTCAGTTCATCTTCTTATGCATGGCGTCGTGCTTTTTCGGATGGTGCCCGGCGTGATCGCCGGCGGCCGTACAGGGAGGCGTCTTGCAGGCATAATTCGCGATATGGTCGGAGACCACGATCTGATCACGATGGGGACTGGTGAAACGGAGGATCAGCGACCACTTGCCGGCCATATCGAAATCGATAGTTGCCCGGTACTCGCCGGGATTGCCGGTTGGCTTACCGGCGACATGCGGCATGTGATGGGCCCCGGTCATAGCGGGCATATCGGTCGCGATCATGAACTTGGCGCCAGATACCGCTTCGCCGGTCATATGGTTTCGGACTTTGAAGGTGTAGTGGTATTCGAGTCCTTTTTCAGAACCAGTTTGGTTTTTCTGGAATTCAACCGCCATTCGGTCTCCGGCCCAGGTCGGCGCGGCCGACAACAGAGCTAGAATCCAGATCAGGGCGAAATTTCGAATTAATTTAGGCATATCAATTCTCCTTTGGCTGGATTGAGCCGCTTACCTGGGCGTCGCTGACGATGCCAAGGTAAGCGGCGGCGATTTGTGGATCTGCGGCAAAGGCGGCCGCCGTGTCCGAGGCAATGATTTCTCCACTTTCGAGCAGATAGGCCCGGTCGGCGATCTGCAGGGCTCCCGTAAGATTTTGCTCAACCATGAGAACTGTCGTGCTGGCGTCACGCACCGCAGTGACGAGATCGAAAGTTTCGTCCACCAGTTTCGGCGACAGCCCGAGCGACGGCTCATCAAGCAACAGCAATCTGGGCCGCGACATGAGCGCGCGGGAGATCGCCAGCATTTGCAACTGCCCGCCACTCAGATTTCCGGCGGCGAGATCCAGCCGCTCCGCCAGATCCGGAAACCTCGCCAGGACCTCATCCAGCGACGGTTCAACTCCGACAACTTCGGCGCCCAGCAGCAAATTCTCGCGCACGGTCAGGTCGGCGAAAATCATTCGGCCTTCCGGCACCTGCGCTACCCCGAGGTTGACGATTTGGTGAGAGGCCAAACCGTCGATCCGTCGGCCGTCAAGGACAATACTTCCGCCACTTGGCCGCACCACGCCGCTGATCGCCATGATGGTCGACGTCTTGCCGGCGCCGTTGGGGCCAACGAGCACCACGATCTCACCCTCGTGAACCTCAAGGGAGATTTTCTGCACGGCGGCAACACCGCCGTAATCGACACACAGTTCGCTAACTTCAAGCATCACTGCCCCGCGTTCCCATGTAAGCTTCCTTGACCAAGGGGTCCGCTTGGACATCCCCAGGTGTGCCATCGGCAATCAACCGGCCCTGATGGAGAACCGCGACGCGCTCGCAGACCCCCATCACCAATTTCATCTTGTGTTCGACCATGACGATTGTGATGCCCTGCCCGGCAATGTCCGACACCAACTCCGCCATGTGATCGGTTTCGACCGGTGTCATTCCACCGGCCGGTTCGTCCAGGAGAACCAACTTCGGGCGGCCGGCGAGGGCACGAGCAAGCTCCAAGCGCCGTTGCGCGCCGAGGGGTAAATCCTGTGCAATGTCCTCGGCGCGCTCGAGCAGGCCAACGAACGAGAGGAATGGTGCGATCTCGTCGTAACGCCAACGGCGCGGTAGCAAGCCGCCAAACCTTCCGAGGGTCCCGCCACTTCCACTGCAAGCCGCGCAGACGTTGTCGAAAACACTCAGGCGTTTAAAGATGCGAAGATTCTGGAAGGTTCTGGCGATTCCGAGGCGCGCAATACGGTGCGCCGGAGCGGCTGTGATATCCTTATCTCCGTAGGCAATTCCGCCGCCTTCGGGCTGCAATACTCCGCTGACAATGTTCAACAATGTCGTCTTGCCAGACCCGTTGGGACCGATCAGGCCGTGCACACCACCAGTCTCGATGGCCAGGTCGACGGCGTCGAGAGCAATGTGTTCGCCGAATCTCTTGGTCACGCCAGCGAGGAGGAGTGTGGTTCCGTTGACCGTCATGACGCCCTCGCCGACTTTCTTAAGCTCCTTTTTTTGAGCCGTGAGCCGACCCACCGCCTAAGGGCATGGATCGTCCTTTCATCCAGGATGCCGCGCGGACGAACAATCAGGATTAGGGCGACGAGACTGCCGAAAACAATCATCCGGTAACTGCTGAGGAAACGCAGGGATTCCAAAAGGCCGATGTCGAGCGTTACGCCTATCAACGGTCCGAGCGCGCTGCCCAAGCCCCCGATCATTCCGTAGGCGAGACTGTGGACCCCCAACATCACACCGAAATTCATGGGATCGACGAAGGTCATGAAATGGGCGAAAAGCGCACCACCGAGCCCGGCGATTGAGGCGGCGACGCCGGAAACCACGACTTTGTGCCTCAACGTATCGACGCCCAATGACGCGGCGGCAACTTGGTCGTTCTCGATCATCCGCAAACGAAGGCCTGCCTGAGAACGCTCCAATGCCCAGAACAGGCCCAATAGAACGGCGAGACAAATGAATACAATGACTAGGTAGCTCGCGGGCGAAATGTCGTTGTCGATGATGTAACGGATGCCGCGGAAGCCCTCAGGACCCTTGGGACCGACGAGGTAGCCCTCGACCTCGACTTGCCAATTCAGGTTTACCCAAGCCAAACGTACCATCTCGGCGAAGGCCAGTGTGGCAATCGCGAAATAGAGGCCGCCCAAACGCAAGGTGATCAAGCCGATGCCGGCACCACATAGACCAGCAGCGAGCGCAGCGATAGCCACAGCTGATCCAAGATCAACACCAAAGAGCGCGGTCATGGTGCCGCCCAGGTAGGCACCGATGCCGAAGAAGGCCTGTTGTCCAAATGATACCTGGCCGGTAATCAGCAGCAGATACGTGCTCAGGGCAAGGAACGACTCGATTCCCATCAACGTCAGGACACTGAGGACGTAATCACTCATCGCCGCACCTCACGCCTTCCCTTGTCGAAAAAGCCCCTGGGGCATGGCGATCAACAATAGGAACAGGAGGAGATAAGCGACTAGGTCGCGGTAACTAGCACCGAGGTACCAGAGCGTCTGTGTCTCGACGACGCCGAGCAGCAGTCCCCCGGCAATCGCGCCGGGGATCGAGCCCAAGCCACCGATGACCATCACGATCAATCCCTTGACCGTCGCCCAGAGACCAAAATGTGGAGTGATTTGATGCAGGCTGGAAGCGATGAAGAATGCTATCAAGCCGCCCAGCCCCGCGACCAGCGCGAACACGCGGCTGGACACTTGGTCGACATTGATGCCGATGACACGTGCCGCCGTGGGATTTTCGGCCAAGGCCCGAACCTTGCGCCCGAACGAGGTTCGGAAGACGAGAAAATGAACCAGCGCCATCAGCACCATGGCGGCCATGAACAAGGCGAAGTAGTCACCCCTGACGTAGAATGGACCGATGTTAAGCGCACCAAAAGCAAGCGGGTTTTCGACCGGATACCGCCGACCCCAAGTGAGAAGTATGATGATTTCCTCTAAAACCATCCACAAGGCGAAGGCACTAACCATGGGGGCCAGAGGGTTGTCGCTTTTTACCCATCGAAAACTGACATGCTCGATGACAACGCTTATGGCGATGGCGACGATGACCGTCACGGCCAACGCCAACAATAGGGAGTGGAAGAGATTGAGGCTGACCCATGTGCCGGCGTAAACGCCGACCATTAGTGTTGGGCCGTAGGACAGGTTCAATCGCCGCATGACGCCGAACGTCAAAGTGAACCCCAAACCGAGGAGCGCATAGGACGCACCGAACATAAAGCCATCCAATGTGTTTTGCAGAAAGTCAGACATGCTCCCATCGGGACCCGATTATCGGATCCCGCTCTCCTTGATCAGACGTCACTACCTCTTTCGAAGTTGAACTGGGCGCCGTCGCGAATACCCGACGGCCAGCGGCCGGTGACCGTTTTCAGCTTGGTGTAAAACCGCACCCCTTCGGGTCCATGGATGTGATGATCACCGAACAGCGACTGCTTCCATCCGCCAAACGAGTGGTAGGCGACGGGAACGGGGATGGGGACGTTGACTCCAACCATTCCCGTCTGCACGCGGCGGACGAATGTCCTGGCGGCATCGCCGTCCCGGGTGAACACAGCCGAACCGTTCCCGTAGGCATGGGTGTTGATCAGATTGACGGCGTCCTCGAAATTGCCGGTACGAACCACTGAGAGAACGGGACCGAAAATTTCGTCGCGGTATACCGACATGTCCGGGGTCACCCGGTCCAAAAGCGTCCCGCCCGTAAAAAAGCCGTTCTCATAGCCCTGAAGCGAGATGCCGCGACCATCGACGACGAGCTCGGCACCCTGCTTCACGCCTTCGTCGACGTATCCTTCGATGCGTTCCACGGCGTCTTTGGTGATCACCGGGCCCATCTCGGCAGCCGGGTCGGTGTAGGGGCCGATCTTCAGGGCGCGTATTTTCGGTGCCAGGGCCTCGACAAATGAATTGGCAGTTTCGTCACCCACGGCGACCGCGACGGAGATTGCCATGCATCGCTCGCCGGCGGACCCGTATGCCGCGCCCATGGCGGCATTGACCGCCTGATCGATATCCGCGTCAGGCAGCACGATCATATGATTCTTGGCGCCGCAGAGCGCCTGCACACGTTTGCCTGCCTCGGTTCCCTTGGAATAAATGTAGTGGCCAACGGGCGTCGAGCCGACGAAACTCACGGCATCCACCATCTCGTGGGTCAACAGCGCGTCAACAGCCTCCTTGTCGCCATTGACGACATTCATCATCCCATCGGGCAAACCCGCCTCCTGCAACAGCTCGGCCAAAAAAATCGAGCAGGACGGAACCCGTTCGGACGGCTTCAGAATGAACGTGTTGCCGCAGGCCAAAGCCATCGGGAACATCCACATGGGCACCATCGCCGGAAAGTTGAACGGCGTAATTCCCACACAGACTCCGACTGGCTGGCGAATACCAAAACAGTCGACACCGTTTGCCACCTGCTCGTTGAACTCGCCCTTAAGTACTTGCGGTATTCCGCAGACGAATTCGACGACTTCGATGCCTCGCATCGCCTCTCCCGTGGCATCGGCGAGTGTCTTGCCGTGTTCACGTGAGATCAGTTCGGCGATCGTCTCCAGGTTTGCGTAAAACAGTTCGCGATAGCGAAACATCACCTGAGCACGCTTCGCCGGCGGCGTATCAGCCCACGTCGGCAGGGCGCGCCGGGCTGCCTGTACCGCTTGATCAACCGTCTCCACCGATCCCAGTGAGACCGCATAAGCAGATTCGCCGGTGGCCGGATTGTAAACCGGCTGGGACCGATCGTCGGCAGCGACCATGCGCCTACCGTCAATCCAATGGCCGATATCTTCACCAGATGAGTCGACGTGAACGGCTGTATCCATGGTCATAATCAAATCTTCCTGAGCAGAACTGTTGTGGAAGGCGGTCGGTCAAGAATGAAATCCGGTCCGCCTGGGTGCCGAAGACCCGCAGAAGCGAGCCTTCGGCACCGGGGGGGGTGTCGTCATGCGAACGACACAGAGGAGGCTATTTCACACCCGCGAGGTCAAATGGAACCTCGAAAGGCGAGTTCTTGGAACCGGCCGGTCCCCGGCCATCCTGCGGCTTAACCACCAAGACAACCTTTTCATCTCCTTTGAGGCCCGAGGCGTCGAAGTCGACAATGGCTTCGCCCGAATACGCAATCGCACCCATGAAGCCTGATGGATTCGCGATAGTCGGCGCCGCGACATCCACTGGTTTCAGGGTTTTATCGCCCACTTTCAAAGAGAACTTATACCCCTTGAGAAAGTCTTCTTTCGGACCTGAATGACCAACAATGAACTGCAACCCACCGATAACGTCTTCGCTGGCAGACTGAATTCGTTTGTCGGTAACTTTATGAACGCGCTGCGTGCCGAACTTACGCTGGAACTCGGAACGCCGAACATAATCGGCAACCGCCAAGTACTTCGTGCGCAGCGTTATGTCTGGATATCCCAGGCCCAGAGTCTTGTAGTACGCCCACTTAAAGGCGATCGGATGTTGATCAAAATTCTTCTCACCGAGCGCGACGGCCTCTTTAAGCGTCGTTTCATTTGGTTTTAGCATCGCCGCATGAGTGATCGAACCGCTAGCAATCATAACAAAGGCGCCGATGGCCGCTAGTCCAAGAGATTTAACGTTTACGATAGACATTTTTTCCTCCTTAATGTTAAACAAGTTAATCTGATCGGTTGTCGTCAGGTGTCGGTCACTCGCTTGCTGCCGAAACCGAACATCGCAGCAAATCGAGCCTCCATTCTGGAGACTAATTTTTTGGTTAGAATACCGTGCGGGCGGTACAACATGGTCAGCAACATGGCGATCCCGAAGATCTCCAGCCGGTATTCCTTGGTGAAACGCGCGACCTCCGGCAGCAGCGTGAACAACAGAGCGCCCAGCAGCGGCCCCCAGAACGTTTGTCCGCCACCGATTACCACGTAAGCCAACATCATGACCGTGAGTGGGATCCCGAAATCATCACCACTGATGAAAGTCAACAGGTGGGCGTAAAATGAACCTGCGACCGCTGCAATGGCGGCACCTGCGGCAAAGGCGACAACCTTCAGCAGATTATGCGAGAGCCCGATTCCTTGTGCGGCAAGTTCATCAGCTTCGACCGCTCGCAACGCATACCCGAACCGCGAACGCTCAAGGAAGTGAAACATGAGGCCAAAGGCGATGACGATCAAAACCAACGCCGCGAAGTACTCGCCAGGCGTTACATGATTGTCTAGCAAATAGCTTATGTTCCTAAACCCGATGGGACCGTTCGGGCCGACCCAAGGAATTTCTGCGGCGCCTCCGCCCTGGATTGCGAGAGTGCCTTCATGCCCGTAACGCATATTGTGCGTGACGACCCGCACTACCTCGACAAAGGCGACGGTCGCGATCGTCAAGTACAGGCCCTTCAGTCGTAGGGTCGGAACGGCGATGGCCGCACCGATTGCCGCGCCGATCAAGGCACCGACAATCGTAGCCGGAACAATGTGCCACCCGAGGATTGCGGTAAGCGATGCGCTGGCAAAAGCGCCGATAGCGAAAAAGGCAGCCTGGCCCAGGGACACCGTTCCCGTCATGAAACTTGCGTAGACGCTCCAAGAAAGGATGATGTTGATGCAGGTGAGACTGCCGATTGTAAACCAATAATCCATCGTTTCACCCTATCAAATTTTGTCTTCGACCTTGGTGCCGAACAGCCCTTGCGGACGGAACACCAAGAGTAAGAACAGGAAGCCCATCGCTACTGCGTCGCGATAGGCGAATGAGACCAGGAACGCGCTCTGCAGCTCCATGAAGCCGAGAATCATGCCACCGACAATGGCGCCCGGAAGACTGCCCGCTCCGCCCAAAATCATGGTGAACAAGCCCTTCACTGTGGCCAAGCTACCCGCATAGGGATTGGCGATATTGCTGACGAGTCCCAGCAAGTACCCAGCAGCACCGCCGAAGGCGCCGGCAATGACAAAGGCTCGGGTCAGCGTTTGAAATAAGTTGACCCCCATGAGGTTGGCGACATCGTGATCCGCAGCCACCATCCGCATCGCCATCCCCATTTTTGTACGGTAGATGATGAAATACAGGAGCCCAACCAGCACAGCGGCAATCACCAGGGTCAGTACATAATCAAACCTAAAACGAATTTCGCCGATCTCGAAGCTCAACAGGGTGTAGGGGTTCGGGAAACGTGTAAAATCAGTAAAATAGAGATGAAAATAGACCTTCTGGAGCGCCTCTTCAGTCGCAATCCAGAAACCCAACGTGGCAATCATCGGCACAAGCTCATGAGTGCGACGTATCGGTCGATAACAGAAGCGCTCAACCACGAACCCGACCGACATGCCGGCGAGAACAGACATCGCAAATGCAAGGGGCGGCGGGAGATTGAATACTGTTGCGGAAATCATTCCGATAAACATGCCCGCGGCGACCGTCTGACCGTGCGCGAGGTTCAAGATACCGAGCAAGCCCCAGATCAACGCGAACCCGATTGCCATAAGCGCGTAAACCGATCCAAACATCAGACCGTCAACAGTGGTCTGCAGCATGTCGATTATGAAAAACTCATCGAAGATCATGGGAGTCTCCCAGGTTAATTTGAAAGAGTTGGAGGAGGCCGGAGCAAGCTCCGGCCCCTCCGAGTTGACAGGGAGGTCTAATTAATGAAGCCCTTTTTCGGGTGCCACCAAAGCTTGAAATCACCGTCCTTGATTTGGACGTAGACATACTCGCGCGCGATGTCGCCGGTCTTTTCCACGGTCAAGCTAAGACCGAGGGGATTTTTCCAATCCTTCATGGAGGCCAGTTGATCGCGGACTTTCCTGCGATCCGCCGCAAGGGTGTCGGGACGGTTCTTGATGCCCGCCTGTTCGATTGCCCATTTCAGGATATAGATGCCTTCGTATCCGAGATACGTAAACGCCGGCATGTACCACTCTCCGGTCCGCTTTTTGTATTCCGCGTAAAGCGCCTTAACACCGGGGTTGCGGAAGAAAGCCGTCGACGGGAAGACGACCCCTTCGACCGCTTTACCTCCGAGCTCGATCATTTCCACGGCATCCGCACCGATATGGCCCATCATCGCTTTCGGCTTTACGCCTTGCCGTGCCATTTCCAGCATGGCGCCAACATTGGCTTGATAGTGGGAGCTGAGGATAAATAGATCCGGGCGTGCGCGACGAATACGGCGAACCTGCACGGAAAAATCCGCATCCGATTCGAACCATTCGACGAATTCCTTCGTGCTCTGGCCACGCTTCTTAAGCGATTTCTGATAACAGGCCCGCCAGGCAGCGACAGAGTGGGCCTCATTCGATTCCAGTGCACCGACGATATTCTTAAATTTACTGCCGTTTTTCTTTTCCATCAACTGCATTAGCTCTTCATGCTGATCGCATTCCTTTCCGGCGTTTCTAAATGCCCAAGGTGAAGTGGAGGCAACGCCAGCCTTCATCGAAAGGAAGGACATCGCCGGCACTTGAAGACCCTTGTCGTTGGGATCATCCAACTTCTTTTGCAGGAGCCCCCACATGCTCTCCGAGACACGACTATATTGGGTCCCGGTGATGGCGATGACTTTGTCGCTGCCTTCCAGTTTGCGGAAGATGGCGATGCCCTGGTCCGGCTTGGCCTGGTCGTCCTCGGAGATCAACTGGATCTTGACCTTCTTACCGTCGATCATGATTCCACCCTTGGCATTGATCTCATCGACGGCGATGAGCTTGCCGATGTAGTTCGGCTGTCCCAGGACGGATGCAACACCTGTCAAAGGTTCGGTGCTACCAAGACGGACCGTGCCCTCGCCTTGAAAAGCCGAAGCGGCACTCACCGACAGACCAGCGATTAAACCGATAGTTATTCCCAATGTATGTTTCATCTTCTTTTCTCCGTTCAGTTTTTGAAAACGTGACTGATCGCTTCTAACGCCCCTGGATGCTTGTGCGACCATTACGCTTCTCCCAAATACGCATCCAGAAAATCTCGGTTCTTAAGAAGGTTAGCCGCCGTGTCCTCAGCAACCACTTCGCCTACGCGCAAGACGTAGGCGTAATCGGCGACGGCCAATGCTCCGTAGGCATTCTGCTCAACAAGAAGGATTGTTGTGCCCTCTTCCTTGAGTTCGCTGACTGTTCTGAACATTTCTTCGACGATGAGCGGAGCCAGCCCCAACGACGGCTCATCGAGCATCAACAACCGGGGCCGTGACATTAGCGCTCTCCCGATCGCCAACATCTGGCGCTCCCCTCCGCTCAAGGTCCTGCTCTTTTGATCGGCGCGGTCCTTCAATATTGGGAAGCGAGATTCGACTTTGGCGATATCACTCTCGATTTCGTCTTTGTCATTCCGGCAGTACGCACCTGCACGGAGGTTCTCGTTGACCGTCATGTCCTCCAGCAGCATCCGTCCTTCTGGAACATGGATGAGCCCACTTCCAGTGATCTCGTGCGGCGAATCGCGCTCGATTTGCCGCTCGCCAAACTTGATGCTTCCCTCGGTTGCCTGAAGCAGCCCGGAAATTGTGCGAAGAATTGTCGTTTTTCCGGCACCGTTGGCACCAACTAGGGTCACCACTTGGCCCGGGCCGACATTGACGCTGACGCCCTTCACCGCTTTGACTTCGCCGTAAGAGACGTGAAGATTAGAGATTTCAAGCATCGACTGCCTCCGCCGCTGAACCTAAGTATGCTTCGATGACCTTCGAATCCTTACGGATCTCACTCGGACTGCCGGTGGCCAGGAGTTGACCGAAATTCAACACCACCATCTTGTCGGACAGGCCGAGCGCGACATGCATGTCATGCTCGATGATTGCGATTCCCAGTTCCGGTAACTTGCGTTTCAGCCTCTGCAGATCGTCGATCAATTGGTGTGTCTCAACCGGGGTTAGGCCCGATGCCGGCTCGTCGAGCAAAAGCAACTTCGGCCGCGTCGCCAAGGCTCGGCAAATCTCCAGGCGCCGCATGTCACCGAAAGCCAGTTCCCCCGCCTGATGATCACGTTTCTGGAGAAGGTGGAAATCCGAAAGCAACTGCTCGATCTCATCGTGAAATTCGGCTTCATTGACGCTCCGCAGGAACGGAAACACCCGGAGATATCTCGCCCGCTCGTTTTGCGCCAACCAGACGTTTTCCCAAACGGTCATCTCACGGAAGAGCCGTATGCCTTGAAAAGTTCTGGAGATTCCAAGGTTCGCGACGTATGACGCCTTGCGGCCGGTAATGTCTTCCCCGTCGAGGAAGACCTGTCCACGCGTCGGCGTTACGAATCCCGTGATCAGATTGAAAACCGTTGTCTTGCCGGCACCGTTCGGCCCGATAATACCAAGCGTCTCACCAGCACTGCAGGTAAAATGGACGTTCTTAACCGCCTCCAACCCGCCGAAGCTCTTGGAGAGGCCACGAATGTCGAGCAGGTCGGAACTGGTCATCAGAGTTGCACTCCGGCGGTCGCCAGCGCCGCGATTTTTTCTTCTGAGATGCCGGCTTTCCAGGCAGCTTCCTCTCCCGGTGCGGGAAGCACCCGGCCATACTCAATCATTTGTTCGGCCTCAATATCCTGGATGTACATCCAGACGTCTTCCTGCTGGACCGAGCAGATCTCGGCCGCGCTTTCGGCCACCGTGGCCATAAGATCCTTCTTTGCCTCAATACTGCGTCCGGCACGGATCAGACCATGAATGAAAACGTGCGGGTTGGAATTCGGCTTCCCACCGAGATAATGATTGGAATTCGGTTGGGTAATGAAGAAGACTTGCGCGAAGAATCCCGGCGCGCCCGTATTAGAGTGGTGTGCTTCGGTAATCAGTCCCGCGATTTCATCTTTTTGAGACTGCGACAGTGAGACCCCAACGGTCAAAACATTATAAGTCGGCATGAGTTTCCTCCAGTAATCGAAAAGTTGTATATACAACGGTTTGGATGATTTTTCCCCCGACTTCCCTGTTTTCTCCTACCTTTTAACGCTGGCAGGAATTTGATCGAGGCCGACGATAGAGCAAAGTAATTGTATGTGCAACTAAAAAGTTGCATATGCAACTAAAAAGTTGCACATACAACGTAAATCATTGTGCGTGCAGTCATTTCGCGCTATATTGGTATAAGCTTACGGCCAACAAAAACTCGAAGAAGAGGAACAGCAAATGTTCACAGAATGCTATTGCACCCAATTCCGGCGATCGGCTCAGGCGTTGAAGGCCATTTACGACGAGGAACTGGCAAACGAAGACATCCGAATCACGCAGTTGTCACTATTACGGGCCTTGGACAGGATGGGATCTGCAACGGTGCAGGAGCTTGCTGACGAAGTGGCTCTCGACAAGACGACCATTTCTCGAAATGTGAAGGTGCTGGACGCGGCCCGTTGGGTAGATTTCGAACCGACCGAAGATTTGCGGCAAAAGCGCATGAAATTGAGCAAACGAGGTGTCAAAAAGCTGGCCAGCGCGACGGTCGGCTGGGAGCGGGCGCAGAAAAAGGTTCTCAAATCAGCTCTCGAGATTTTTTCGGTGCCTAGTGGTGATCCCTTGATCGACACGCTCGAAAAGCTTCAGCATTTGTCGTCGGTCGCAAAAAACGACAAGCCCGTCGCCAAATCGAGGAAGCGGCGAGTCGTCTAGTCGAAAACGAGGAAACATCGCATAGCCTAGTCAAACGGCTGACAACACATTGTCCGCAGACCACCAGACTTGACTACCATTTTCCGGACAGGGCGAGCGCCTAGGTCTGGTTACGATCATGAATTGCGAACTGGAATAGTGAGCCAGACGTTGCGTGAAATCGCATCGGCTTGAGTTTCTGCTTCTGTTAAGGGTTGTCGGACATCTGCCGTATCTCGGTGCTGGCCCTGGGCACGGTTCGGCAGGTGTCGGACAAGCCTCAGGGGAGGAAACTGCGGGCAGTTCAGGCTCGGTATTTCGGCAAGCATGGCCTATGGTGTTTTGA
>JAJFIJ010000118.1 GCA_021775105.1 Rhodospirillales bacterium
CCGACCATCAAGGGCATGGCCGCAGACGGGAATCCTTATCAGGGCGTGCTGTTTGCCGGATTGATGATTACCGATACCGGCCCGCGCCTGATCGAATATAATTGCCGGTTCGGCGACCCGGAATGTCAGGTTCTGATGGCCCGCCTGAAATCGGATGTGCTTGAACTGCTACTGGCGGCAGCCGAAGGGCGGCTGGATGAAGTAAAGCTGGAATGGCACAAGGATGCGGCATTGTGCGTTGTCATGGCGGCCGAAGGGTATCCCGGAAAATATGAAAAAGGTAGTGAAATCAAAGAATTAGATGCAGCGGAAGAACTTGCAGGGGTCACCGTTTTTCATGCCGGGACGAAGGCGGATGATGAGCGTACCGTTGCCAATGGCGGGCGCGTTCTGGGGGTTACGGCGTTGGCCAAAACGGTGAAAGCGGCACAATCGCAAGCCTATAAAGCGGTTGCAAAAATCGATTGGCCCGAGGGTTTCAGCCGCAGTGATATCGGTTGGCGTGCCATCAAACGCTAAAAGCATTTGTTTTGGTACACATGTATCGTCGCGAATGATTCCATTCACTCGGGATTTGCTCTAACCTGTCGGCAACAGACTCAAACAGATATCGGGTAATAAATCATGGATGATCAGACACGACTGGAACTTGAAGCGGCTGCCTTTCGCGGCCTTATTAAACATCTTCAAAAACGCAAGGATGTGCAGAATATTGACCTTATGAACTTGTCAGGGTTTTGCCGGAATTGCCTGGCAAAATGGTATATGGCGGCAGCCAATGAGCGCAGTATTGATATGAATTACGATCAAGCCCGCGAAACCGTCTACGGTATGCCCTATGACGAGTGGAAAACAAATCATCAGGGTCCGGCCAGCGATGAGCAGAAAAAGCTGTTTGAAGAAACCAAACCGCTTCATGCGGATATCAGCGGCCATAACTGAGGGCTCTAAATCAAGTTGATCAGGGTGCAAATTAATTTTGCCCGGGCATCTTGATTGTCCGGCCCGATTTGGCACCCTGATCGGGAATAGAGTGGACCGGAACAAGGAGCCGTTTGATGGCTGAACAATCAATTCCTGATGTCAATATGATCGACGATTATGCGCCGCCGCGTATCGCCGCTCTTATCGAAGGTGCCGGGGTGCGTAAGGCGAACCTGCCTTTGCTTCATACCTTGACGATTGGCGTGCTGGCCGGTGCGTTTATCAGTGTTGGCGCTATGTTCTACACCGTTGTGATGACCAATCACGGTCTTGGGTTTGGTCCTGCCCGACTTCTTGGTGGAGCCGCATTTTCACTGGGACTTATTCTGGTTGTCATCGGTGGTTCGGAATTGTTTACCGGTAATAATCTGATCGTCATGGCCTGGGCAGACGGCAAGATCACCATGGCGGCTTTGCTGCGAAACTGGGGTCTTGTTTATATTGGCAATTTTGTAGGTGCAATCGCCACCGCCTATATCGCTATTCTGGCCGGGTTGCTTGATCTCGGCGACGGTGCGGTGGAAAAGACGGCGGGTGCAATCGCCGTCGGCAAGGTCAATATTCCGCTTGTTGAAGCCTTTTTCCGCGGTGTGCTGTGCAATGCGCTGGTCTGTATGGCGGTGTGGCTGAGTTTCGCCGCGCGCAATGTAACGGGCAAGGTGCTGACAATTATCTTCCCGATTACGGCCTTTGTTGCGCTTGGATTCGAGCACAGCATCGCCAATATGTATTTCATCCCGCTGGCTATATTTGCCGGCATAGATGGCGTGACAATCGGTGGGTTTATCGGAAACGTCATTCCGGTGACCTTTGGCAATATTATCGGCGGCGGCGTTTTTGTCGCGCTGGTTTACTGGGTTATTTATCTCAGGAAGGCCGACTAGCGCCGTGCTACAAAAAATGATTTGAGCAAGTCAGCCGCGTCCGTTTCGCGGTGTCCACCAATAACCTCCGGTTTGTGATGGCAGGTCGGCTGGTCGAAAATCTTCGGGCCGTGATCGACGCCGCCACTTTTCGGGTCGTAGGCACCGAAATGCAGGCGGCGGATGCGGGCAAATGATATGGCCGTGGCGCACATCGGACAGGGCTCCAGCGTAACATAGAGATCGCAATTTTCCAGACGTGGATTATGCCGTATTTCGCCAGCTTCACGAATGACCAGTATTTCCGCATGGGCCGTCGGATCGTTCAGTTCTTCCGTGCAGTTTCCCGATCTGGCGATGATGTCGCCGGACGTGCTATCTACAAGTACGGCACCGACCGGCACTTCGCCCCGGCTCGCTGCCAAGCGGGCCTCTTCCAGCGCAATCTCCATATAATCCGTCATCCGCCGAACGTGCCTGCACCTGTCTTGATGGTCAAGGCCTGTGCTTGCCCCGAACGAGTCGTGACTCTAGATTGGCGCGCAACATCAGTCGTGACATAAAATTGGCGCGCAACATCAAGGGCGAAATGATATGAGCGATAACAAGGGCGAGCGTATCGCCAAGGTTCTGGCCCGTGCCGGGCTGTGTTCCAGACGCGAAGCCGAGCGCTGGATAACGGCCGGGCGGGTCAGCGTTAACGGCAAGGTCCTCGATAGCCCGGCGCTTGCAGTCACGTCATCTGATCAGGTAGTCGTTGATGGCAAACCTCTGCCGACAGCAGAACCAACAAGGTTATGGCGATATCATAAACCGCCCGGGCTGGTGACGACAAATTCAGACCCCGACGGTCGCCCGACGGTGTTCGAGCGATTACCAAAGAATCTGCCCCGGGTATTGACGGTAGGGCGACTGGATCTGAATTCCGAAGGATTGCTGCTGTTGACCAATGACGGCGAGTTGTCGCGGCGGCTGGAATTACCGGAAATGGGATGGTCGCGGAAATATCGGGTCAGGGTTCACGGCAAGGTCGATGAACGTCGTCTGGAAAGCCTGAAAAACGGAATAACCGTCGATGGGGTGCATTATGCTCCCATTGAGGCCACCCTTGAGCAGACGACCGGGCATAATGCCTGGTTGTTGATGACCCTGCATGAGGGTAAAAACCGCGAAATTCGCCGCGTCATGGAAGCACTGGGGTTAACCGTCAATCGCCTGATCCGCACCGCCTACGGGCCGTTCCAGTTGGGTAATCTGGTGCGCGGCGGTGTGGTCGAAATGCCGCCCAAGGTGCTGCGCGAAAATCTGCAAATCAAGACCGAACGACCAAAACCCTGGAAAAACAAGCGGTGAGAATCGTTGGCGGCAAACATCGTGGGCGCAATCTGAAAACCCCGCAGGGACAGCATGTGCGCCCGACGTCCGACCGCACCCGGGAATCTGTTTTCAATATTCTGGCCCACGCCGTTGACGGATTTGATCTGGCTGGCGCGAGTGTAGTTGATCTGTTTTGTGGCACCGGCGCGCTCGGGCTGGAAGCGCTGTCTCGAGGGGCCGCTCATGCAACGTTCCTTGATGCAGACCGGACGTCTCTGGCATTGGCGAAAGAGAATGCGGCAATGCTTGGGGAATGGCGAAACGTTACGCTGTTGAAAATTGACGCGCGGCGGTTGGGGCCGCCGCCGCTGGCCGCCAGGGCGCCCTGTACACTGGCGTTCCTCGACGCCCCTTACGACAAGGGGCTGACCGGCCCTGCGTTGCTGGCCCTGCTGAACAACGGCTGGATTGCACCAGACGGTGTGATTGTTGCCGAAGTGGCGGCAAAAGAAGTGCTCGATCCGCCCCGCGCCATGGAGGTTCTCGATGAAAGAAC
This sequence comes from Rhodospirillales bacterium, assembly GCA_021775105.1. Lineage (GTDB taxonomy): Bacteria > Pseudomonadota > Alphaproteobacteria > Rhodospirillales > Casp-alpha2 > JAJFIJ01. The sequence goes on from JAJFIJ010000118.1 coordinate 3,721, forward strand.
TTATGGCGCGGCGAGAGTGGTATTTCTGCAAAACCGGACGTGACTGGCATTGGACAGGTTGGCAATCCCGCGAACCTGCAGGCGGACGTCAAAATCTCTGTCGATTTCCGGCCGGGGTGCCACATCCCACCACCATTCCTCTCCCTCATAGAGTAGTGGCGCCGCGAACAGGGGATCGATTTTGTTTAATGTCTTCTCACCATTGCTGATCAGACGCAGAGTCTCGGTTATCAGAGTTACCGGGCAATCAAGGGATTGCAGCAGGCTCAGATGATGATCGACAATATTGCGGGAAAAAATTTGTAAACTCTCACTGTTGTTGGACGGTGATTTCTTCTTGAGCCAGCCCAGCAGTGTCAAGGGGAGTTGGGCCAACAGGTTCGACGACACCACATAATCCGCATCGGTGACCAGGTTCCGGTCAACCACAGGAACGGGCAGGGGTTGTTGGTCATCAGATGAAAGCCAGCGTTCCAGCGGGTCTGCCACGCCGCTGATATCGGCCTCCACCAACTGCACGTTTTTAAAATCTCTGGTTTGGCGCCTCGTTGATCCCAGGTGGCAAATATCAACAAGAACGACCTGATCAAATTCTTTGGCGAGATGGGGAAGCGGAATATCAAGCAGCAATCCGGACCCCAGAACAACCACTTTGCCCTTACCCGTACACGAACTCGCCGCCTCAGTTATCAGCTTATGACAGTTTGCAAGATGTGAAGCCCACGCAGCCCGGCAACGGTGGTGGCGGCGCTCAATGGCGATCAGTTCGCGAAGATAGCCCATGCGTCGATAGGGCTGCGGGCAGGGTGTACTGAGATGCGTGAACCATTCCGCCAGCATTATCGCCGTCCGAAAAGTTTTTCGATATCTGCCAGCTTCAATTCCACGTAGGTCGGGCGACCATGCGAACACTGCCCCGAATGTGGCGTCGCCTCCATTTCGCGCAGCAGGGCATTCATCTCGTCCGCGTTCAATCGCCGCCCGGCGCGGACACTGCCATGGCAGGCCATTGTAGCGCAGACATCGCCAATCCGTTCACGCAAGGCAATGGCCTCGTCGGACTCCGCCAGATCATCGGCCAGATCATTGAGCAATCCCTGGACGTTGACTTCACCCAGCAGAGCGGGTGTTTCACGAACCATAACAGCGCCCTCACCAAAGGCCTCAATCACCAGACCCAGTTCCGCCAGTTCGTCGGCGCGCGAGATCAGGCGATGGCACGCGCTTTCATCAAGCTCAACCACTTCGGGGATCAACAGGCCCTGACGTTTGACACCCTGTTCAGCCATGTCGTTCTTGATGCGCTCTTCAACGAGGCGTTCATGGGCGGCATGCTGGTCAACAATGACAATGCCATCCGGTGTCTGGGCGACGATATAGGTTTCGTGCAACTGTCCGCGTGCCGCACCCAGCGGATGGTCCTCCGGCGCAGGGCCGATCTGTTCGGCGTCGGTATCAACGAACGTTTGCGCAGTCGGCACCTGATCAAGTGCTGGCAAGGGGGCGTGGTACCCGGTGTTCTGTTCATGCAACCCCGTCGGAATACGCGATGGTGACAGGGATGCGGGGTAAGGAGTGCGCACGCCACGGGACCGTCCGCCCAACGGAAAGCCGCCCGGTCGAATTGATCCCAGCGCCATATCCGAAACCGTCGTCGATGCGCGGTGCCCGGCCTCTGCAAGGGCGTGTTTGATGGCGCCAACGATAAGTCCACGTACAAGGCCCTGATCCTGAAAGCGGACTTCAGTTTTTGCCGGATGCACGTTGACGTCAACCAGATCTGCGGGCAGACCGAGAAACAGCGCGACCAGCGGATATCGATCAGAAGCAAGGAAATCGCGATATGCGCCGCGCAAGGCACCATAGAGCATACGATCATTGACGGGCCGATTATTCACAAACAGAAACTGAAGAGCGGCGTTGCCCCTGTTGAGGGTCGGCAGGCCCGCATAGCCACCAAGATGTATGCCTTCGCGCTCGGCATCAATCAGCAGGGAATTACCGGCAAAATCCCGTCCCATAATCGCCGATAATCGACCAAGGCGAGCCTCAAACAGGTCGCCGGTCACGGGTGGAAAATCGAGAACCTTGCGTGAACCATCGGACAGGGTGAAGCCAATGCCCGAATGAGCCATGGCCAGACGTTTTATTGCTTCGGTGACATGGTTCTGTTCGGTGCGTGGCGTTTTCAGAAACTTCAACCGTGCCGGCGTGGCGAAAAACAGATCGCGGACTTCAACACGCGTGCCTCTGGAATATGCGGCTGGAACCGGTGCATCGACCTTGCCACCTTCGACCCTGATCATCCAGGCGCTGTCATCATCCGGACGGCGCGATGTTATCTCAAGGCGGCTGACCGCACCGATCGAGGGTAACGCTTCACCGCGAAAGCCGAGGAACTGAACGCGGATCAAATCATCGTCTGGAAGTTTTGATGTGGCGTGGCGCTCTATTGCCAGCATCAGTTCTTCACTGCTCATGCCATGACCGTCGTCGGTCACGGATATCAGGCTTTGTCCGCCGTCGTGGATGACGACATCAACACGCGTCGCCCCGGCATCAACGGCATTTTCAACCAGTTCCTTGACCGCGGCTGCCGGACGTTCGACGACTTCACCAGCGGCAATCTGGTTGACCAGCGTTTCGGGCAGACGGCGGAGCATCATCACTGTTCCCGCCAGATTTCAAGTTGGGCCAGAAGCCCGGCGGTTGAGGAATCCGGCGTTTCTCCGTTATCGTCGCCTTCAATTCGCGCAAGAATGGGACCTGCCAGTTCCTTGCCGAGCTCGACTCCCCATTGATCAAAGGAATTGATGTCCCAGATGGCCCCCTGAACAAAAGTCTTGTGTTCATACAAGGCAATCAGCATGCCGAGGATTAGCGGATCAAGGTGACGGAGAAAAATGGTATTGGACGGGCGATTTCCGCTGAACTGACGGTGCGGATTTCCGTCTGCTTCCACGAGGGTGCGGCCTTTCATCAAAGCTTCGGTCTGGGCCAGAACATTTGCCAGTAACTGGTCGTGATGCACGGGCAGGCCATGGGCGGGCTCAGCGACCGCAATGAAATCAGCAGGTGTGATCTTCGGCCCCTGATGCAGCAACTGGTAAAAGGCATGTTGACCGTTGGTGCCGGGTTCGCCAAAGACAATGGGGGCTGTCGCCATTTCGATGTCTGCGCCAGACCGAGAAACACTTTTGCCGTTACTTTCCATATCCAGTTGCTGCAGAAATGCAGGCAAACGGTCTAGTCTCTGATCATAAGGCAGTACCGCCAGTGTGTCGTGGTTGAGAAAATTGATGTTCCAGATGCCAACAAGGCCCATCATGACGGGCAGGTTTTCTTCTAGTGGGGCGGTTCGGAAATGCTCATCCATCTGCCGTGCGCCCCTGAGAAGACTATGGAAATTCTCCATGCCGACGGCCAGAGCAATCGATAGACCAACAGCGGACCACAATGAAAACCGTCCGCCGACCCAATCCCAGAATTCGAACATGTTGGCGGGATCAATGCCAAAGGCTTCGACAGTCTCTGAGTTGGTTGAAATTGCGACAAAATGATCAGCGACGGCGTCATCACCCAGGGCCTGTGTTAACCATGCATGGGCGGAAAGCGCATTGGTCATGGTTTCCTGAGTGGTGAAGCTTTTCGATACCACGACAAACAGTGTTGTTTCGGGGTCAAGGCCGACAAGTGTGGTCGCCAGATCATGACCATCAACATTGGCGACGAAATGAACGGACAAATCGGGTTGATGGTAGGGCGCGAGAGCACGGGTTACCATTTCGGGTCCCAAATGCGATCCACCTATGCCGATGTTGATGACATCCGTCAGGGGTTTTCCAGTGGCCCCGGTTTTTGTGCCGGAATGTACGGCTTCAACAAACTGGGCGATCCGGGTCAGCACACTGGAAACCTGCGCGTTGACTTCACCATCAAGGGTTTTGAATTTTCCTGCGGAACCGGCCCGCAAGGCCATATGCAGGGCCGCGCGATCTTCCGTTGTGTTGATCGGCTCTCCGCCAAACATAGCGTCGCGCTGGCCCTCCAAATCGCGTGCACGGGCTAAATCCATTAGCAGACTGATCGTTTCTTCAGTCAGGCGGTTTTTCGAAAAATCGAAAAGCATGTCGTCCAGATGCAACGAAAACTTATCGAATCGCGCCAGATCGGCATCAAACAAATCACGCAAATGCAAATCACCAATCGCTTCGCGGTGTGTGTTCAGGGCAGTCCATGCGGGCAGATTTATCATGGCTGGAGACTATCAGGTTCGAACGCTGCCAACCAGCAGACGCAGCATCCATGCCTAGTTGGAATTGCTAACGCCTTTTGGCTGGCCGACGACTACGGTCACCAAATTATTGAATTTCAAAAGCTTAGCGGCAACCCGGTTAACGTCCTTGAGGGTAACGGCGTTAATGATATCATTCCTGCGTTTCAAGTAATCGATACCAAGGTTGGAGAGTTGCATGCCGACAAGAATTGAGGCGATTCGCCCGCTTGAGGAAAACCGCAAGGCGAATGAACCGGTGAGGTATGTACGGGCATCCTCCAGTTCCTTTTTCGTCACGCCTTGTTCGGCGATTTTCTGCCATTCCGTTTTCAGGACCTGAAGGGTCTCGCCAACCCGTGCATTTGCCGTTCCGGCACTTCCGAAAAGCAAAGCGCTGGCGTCAAACGGATAGAGACTGGTGCCGACCGAATAGACGAGGCCGCGTTTCTCGCGCACTTCTTCATAAAGCCGCGATGTAAAACTGCCAGCACCGAAAATATGGTTCATCACGTAGGCGGCATAATAATCCGGGTCGTCGCGCTTCAGTCCCTGCTCGGCGAACAGGATAGCGCTTTGCGGGATGGCTTTGTCGATTACGATGGTTCTGCCGGGTTTGGCTGGATCGATTTCCGGTAATTTCCAGGGCGCACTCTTTTCAGGCAGGTCGCCAAAGGTCTTGTCCAGCATCGCCGCCAGATCATTCCCGGAAATATCCCCGACCACACCGACAATCAGATTGTCGCGGCCAATCCGGTTTTTCATGAACCCCTTCAGATCATCCGTGGTGATGGCGCTGACGGTATCGATGGTGCCGTCGGATGGGCGACCATAAGGGTGATCCGGAAACAGCGTTTCAAACAGCTTGCGCCCAGCAATGGCATGGGGGTCTTCCTTGTCTCGTTTCAGCCCGACCAGCATCTGGGCGCGGATGCGCTCCACCGGTTCGCTATCGAAGCGCGGCTGGGTCAGGGCAAGATGCAGGAGATTGAACGCCGTATCCCTGTTTTTGACCAGTGTCTGCAATCGCCCACCGAAAGTATCCCGCGATGCATTGAAGCGAAGCTTGATCGCGAGGTCTTCCAAAGTCTGCTGGAAGGTCTTGCTATCAAAATCGCCAGCGCCTTCGTCAATGACGCTGGATGCCAACCCCGCCAGACCTTCTTTTCCAACCGGATCAAGCGCGCTGCCGCCGCGGAAAGTGAAGTTCATCGTGATGATCGGATTAGCCGTATCGCGAACCAGCCATGCGGTGATTCCACCGGGGCTGACCACCTTTTCGACACTGAAGGCATGCGCCGGATTCGACAAACCGATGCCAGAAAGTATCGACAGCGCAAATATCAATGGCATGGTGAAATTGCGGAAGATTTTCATGCTCATTTCCTTATGGCTTCGCTGCTGGCAGCAACAGGCCGGTGACTGAACGGTTGATATCGAATACGGCTTTTGCCGCCTGATGGACGTCCTTTGCGCCGACCTTGGCAATATTGTCGGGCCATGATTCGACGTCATCAATACTCAATCCAACTGCCAGCGCCGCCCCCATTGCCCGCGCTCCACCTGAAAGCGAATCTCTGGCATAAACCGCCTCTGACTGCATCCGTTCAATCGCCCGGAGAACTGCTTCGTCTTTCGCACCCTGTTTGATACCCAGAGCGAGTTCGG
>JAJFIJ010000119.1 GCA_021775105.1 Rhodospirillales bacterium
AATGGGGGACGGTGACCCATTGCACCGCCGCCTCGATTACCCTGTCGGTCGCCGCCGTTATGTGCGGCATGGATATGGATAAAGTTCGCCAGCTTCCGGATACCGCTGGCATGACGTCACGGTTTGTTATACAGGCCGGACATTGTGTCGATTACGGTCAGCCCGTTGAGCAGGCCATCCGCCTATCAGGTGCCGAGGTCATCGTTGCCGGATCAAAAGAATCGTGTTCGGAAGAAGAGCTGGACGGCGCACTTGGGGGCGATGGTATTGGCGGACTGGTTCTGGTCCATTCGCGCCTCTGCAAAGGTGATATGGTCGATGCAAAAGTTGCTGTTGAGATTGCGAATGAACGTGGAGTTCCGGTTATTCTGGACGCTGCGGCGCAGGACCTGATCATGGATGAGGTGCTGGAATTTGGTGCCGATCTGACCTTGTTTAGTGCGCAGAAATATCTGGGGTCTTCAACAGCGGGTCTTGTTCTCGGGCCGCGCGCCCTTGTTGATGCTGTGTCCCTTCAGGAACGCGGAATCGGTCGCGCTATGAAGGCTGGCAAGGAAGCGATTGTTGGGGCCCTGATGGCCCTTCGGATGCGCGATGAAATGGATATCGATGCCTGGGTGTCTGACCGGTTTTTCCGTGCCCAGAAATTTGCTGAAAGCCTGTCGCGTCTGGCCCCGGTCAGGGCGGAATTGGTTCAGGACCCACTGAACAACCCGTTTTCCAGAGTTCAGGTCTTCATCGATACGGAAGCCTGTGGAAAAACCGCGCCTGAGGTTGCAGAACGTCTGGCGACATCAGATCCGATCGTCATCGTTCAGGATCATGCCGATCAGGAGAATTCCCTGATGCTGGAAGTTCTGGCGCTCAACAGTCAGGAACTGGAAATCATAGTTTCGCTGCTGGCCGTAATTGTTTACAACCGACCGCCCACCGCGATGAGAAAACGCAATATTCAGGAGTGAGTTTGTTATGGAATCCCATCCTGAAATCCGTGATTCCGTGCGCGCACTCTGCGTCGGGTTTCCCGGTGAATACTGGCGCGAAAAAGACCGCAATCGCGATTATCCGACAGAGTTCGTTGAGGCCTTGACGGAAGCCGGGTTTCTGGCCGTTCTGATCCCGGAAGTTTATGGCGGCAGTGGACTTGGCATTGGCGAAGCATCGGCGATTCTCGAGGAAATACACAAATCGGGCTGCAACGGCGGGGCCTGTCACGCGCAGATGTACACCATGGGTACGGTGCTTCGTTATGGCAACAATGCGCAGAAAGAGATGTATCTGCCAAAAGTTGCCTCTGGCGAATTGCGGTTGCAGGCATTTGGCGTGACCGAACCGACCTCCGGCACCGACACCAGCCGCATCCGCACCACGGCCAGGCGCGAGGGTGACAGCTATGTCATCAACGGACAAAAGGTCTGGACGTCGCGCGCCGAACATTCCGACCTGATGCTGCTTCTGGCCCGCACCTCGCCACGCGATATCGGGCCAAAACCCCACGATGGCATGTCGGTGTTCTTGATTGATATGCGTGCCGCCCTCGGCAATGGTCTGTCTATCAAACCGCTTCCGGCAATGATCAACCATTCGGCGACGGAAGTGTTTTTTGATGATCTTCATATCCCGGCGTCGTCTCTGATTGGAGAAGAAGGCAGGGGTTTTCGCTATATCCTGGACGGCATGAATGCCGAACGCATCCTGATTGCTGCTGAATCTGTTGGTGATTCACGATGGTTTATCAAAAAAGCGACTGACTACGCCAGTGAACGCATGGTTTTCGATCGGCCTATCGGTCAGAATCAGGGTGTGCAGTTTCCACTCGCCAGAAGCCATGCAGAAACCGAAGCCGCCAATTTGATGGTCGAAAAAGCGATTGCACTTTTCGATGCCGGTGAACCCTGCGGTGCGGAAGCCAATATGGCGAAGATGCTGGCATCGGAAGCGTCCTGGGGGGCGGCAAACGCCTGTATGCAGACCTTTGGCGGCTTCGGGTTTGCCGAAGAATATGATGTCGAGCGCAAGTTCCGCGAAACCCGGCTTTATCAGATCGCCCCCATCTCGACCAACCTGATCCTGTCCTATATCGCCGAACATGTGCTCGGGCTGCCGAGATCGTTTTAGGAAGATTTTGATGACCATCGATATTGACCATCTCCGCCAGTGGATCGGACGTAGCGAGAAGAAATCCGACGTTGTTACGGCGGCGCAACTGGCGGGACTGTCGGCGACGCTGGATCATGACGATCCTTATCCCGTCACGGGAACGCCTGTGCCGCCAGCCGGGCACTGGCTGTATTTTCTGTCGCGGACGCCGCAATCGGCAATCGGTGTGGATGGGCATGCTCATCGCGGTGAGTTTTTGCCGCCGGTCGAGTTGCCCCGGCGCATGTGGGCAGGTGGGCGGATTGAATTTTTCGATGCTATCCATGTTGGCGACGCCATTGAACGTGTATCGACCATCAAAGATGTCACCTACCGCCAGGGCAAGACCGGCGATCTGGTATTTGTCATTGTCCAGCACGAGATATCTGGCCCCGGCGGATTATCCATTCGTGAGGACCATGATATCGTTTATCGCGCCGAAGCGGACCCTGACGCCCCGCTGCCGGTGCTGATCCCGGCACCTGACGATGCCGAGTGGGTGCGTCAGGTTGACCCTGATCCGGTCATGCTGTTTCGTTATTCAGCGCTGACGTTCAACGGTCATCGTATTCACTATGATCTGAAATATGTCACTGAAGAGGAAGGCTACCCCGGTCTGATCGTGCACGGTCCGCTGATGGCGACCCTGATGATGGATATGTGCGTTCGTCAGAACCCGGATCGGAAACTGCGCAAATTCTCATACCGTGCCGTTGCCCCGGTTTTTGATACGGCATCGTTCACGGTCAATGGAAAACCGGATGAGGCAGGCACATCAGCGGAATTGTGGATCGCCCGGAAGGACGGGTCACTGGCCATGAAAGCGGATGCTGAATTTGTCGATGGCTGACTACCCCCATGACGTGATCATTGTGCTCGGCGCGACGCAAAACCCCGATGGTTCCGCCGGACCGGCGATGGTGC
>JAJFIJ010000120.1 GCA_021775105.1 Rhodospirillales bacterium
CCACGCTCCGCTGAACTTCGCCATCATTCGACATGCCGCACTTAACCCAGAGTTCAGAAAAAAGTTACTCGCTTGTTAACGATTCAGTATTTTGCCCTGGTCATGCGTGACGAGCGCAAGAAGGTGGAAATGGCCTTCGCCTACATGAAACGGATATTCAAACTGGATCGGCTTCGGCTACGCGGCTTGAACGGTGCTCGCGACGAAGTTCTGCTGACCGCGATGGCACAGAACTTCCGGAAACTAGCGCGATATGTGAGCCGACCACCGTCGCTTCGGTTATCGACGCCTGCATATTTTGCTCAGACGTGAGGGCATTGAGGTCAACAAGAAGAAGTTATATTGGCTGACCTGACAAGCCTTCGACACATTGCCAAGCTCTTCGGCAAAATTCAACAATCCAACTTTGTGACGGATGATTTTTTGATTACTCTGTAACATGAGGGTTACCTTTCAATTGTGTTTTAATGGTTGGGTTTGCACCACCATCAAAACGGGCAACCCTCATTCCTGGCAAGTCTACCAATGGGCGGAGACACTCAGTCGCTATTCAGAGACGCGTTCACATTTGTCTGATGATATCGATCAGAAGCATCTTGCAGGAGTGCCAACATGGCGTGCCGGGCGGCGGCGGTATCGCCGGCGACAATGGCCATTTCTACGCTTTTATGGAGTGGCAGGGACAGATTATTCAGTTCAACGTTTGTATTGGTTTTGTGAATGCTGCTTAACAGGCCCGCGAACAGAACATTTCTCAGGTTGCTGAGGTAGCGATTTTCACAGGCCTGCAAAATTTCCATGTGGAACATAGCGTCCGCATAAACAAACTCTTGTGGGTTTTCGGCAGTTGCCGCCATTTTGCTATAGGCCTCAGAAATTCTCGCCTTGGCCTGCGGCGATGCACGCCGGGCGGCAATTTCCGCCGCCGCGGGTTCGAAGACGCAACGCACTTCATTGAGTTCAGCATAATCACCGGTTGAGACTCCCGCCTGGAATGTCCACATTACGACATCTTCATCCAGAAGGTTCCAGGAATCCTTTGGCAATACGCGGGTCCCGGCGCGCGGTTTCACATCAATCATGCCTTTGGCGACCAGATGACGGATGGCTTCTCGAACCACCGTCCGGCTTACCGAAAAGCGCTCGGCCAGGTCTGGTTCATGGGGCATTTTGGACCCTTCGGGAAAATCGCCACCCGCAATGGCGATACCGATGGCCTGAGCGAGATTTCGCGCCATGTTTCGTTCCTGCGGTGCGGTGCCGGTGGCGAGAATATGAGTCAATCGAGACATAAGTGCGTTACATATGATCTATATTTATTGAATATAAGAATGTTACCCACCGTATTCCTATAAATCTCGCCCTGCAAGCGGGTAAATTGCGGATTGTGGAGAAAATTTGACTCTTTTACATCATATGTATTAAATAACGTAGATTTATCACTCGAATTATTCGGGCACAGGCTTCAGAAAAAAGAGCCGACTGGTGAGGGGGAGGTTGAAACGTGTATCTGGCGAAAGACAGAGAAGCCCTGCTTGCTGACTTCGGCATTCCCGTCAATGCTACCCGGCCGGAAGCGCACAAATTCGCGATACAATTTAAATTAGTGTCAGGATACAGCGCGTGAAGATCACCGGTATCCACAGTCACGTCCTGCAATATGACCTCCCGGAAGAGCTTGGCTATTCACAGCAATATTATGCCAAACGGACCGCTCACCTTATCGAAGTTGAAACCGATGAGGGTGTTACGGGTTGGGGTGAGTGTTTCGGTCCTGGCAACATCGCACTTGCCAACAAGGGTATCATTGAAAAAGTCATCCAGCCGATGGCGCTCGGACATGATCCGCTTGATCGCGATGTCATCTGGCACAAGGTCTACAACCTGACACGCGACCACGGTCAGAAAGGCATGATGCTTCAGTCGTTGTCCGGCGTGGATATTGCGCTCTGGGATATCGCCGGGAAAGTTGCTGGCATGCCAATCAGCAAACTGATCGGCGGCACACATCGCGATCGCGTACCGGTTTACGGCTATGGCATGATGTTACGCCCGGAGAATGCACAATCCCTCGCAGACCGTTTCACCGATGAAGCGGCGGAGATCAAATCTGCCGGATTCACGGCAACCAAGATGAAGGTCGGTTTGGGGCCGGCTGATGACGTGAAACTGGTTGAAGCCGTCCGCCGGGGCGTCGGAGATGGTTTCAGGTTCATGGTCGACGCCAATCATTGTTACACGACCAGTGATGCTTTTTTTGTCGGCCATGCGCTGGAAGAGTTGGGCGTTTACTGGTTTGAGGAACCTGTCGCCCCGGAGGACCTCGATGGATATAGAGAACTTCGTGCAGGGCTCAGGGTAAATATTTCGGGCGGCGAGGGTGAATTTACGCGCTGGGGATGGCGCCATCTTCTGGAAGGCCGGTGTCTGGATATCGCCCAGCCGGAAGTATGTGCACTTGGCGGCATATCGGAATATCTCAAAGTTCTCGCGCTTGCCCATACGCATTTCACGCCAGTGATAAACCATGTCTGGGGCTCGGCGATTGCCGTTGCCACCAATCTTCACCTTCTTGCCGCCATGCCGCCACTGCCGGGCGGCCTTCATCCGTGGGAGCCAATGTTGGAGTTTGATACAACCGATAACAAATTCAGGGACGACTTGCTGGTCGAACCACTGAATATTCAGGCGCAAGTCGCAAAATCCGGAGGATACGTTGCTATACCGAAGGGCCCCGGTTTAGGGGTCGAGCCGGAGCGGTCGTTCCTTCAGAAGTTCGCGATCAATACCTGAAAAACATAAACCCCGTCACACTTTTACTCAGCCAAAGGAGAACAAATGAAACGGTAACCAAATAATAATAACTTGCAACGACGACCTTGCCGGGATGACAATGTCTTTGACCGGTAATCGATCTAGGTGTTGGGGGGAGAAAGCATCGTAGCCCGAAGCCTCGCAAAAAATCAGGTCGTTTTTTTCGTGAGATTGAACTTGCATCCGCAAGTTTGGTTTCAAAAATACAGTATGTAATGAACCTATAAATAGGGAGACGTTAGATGAAGTTTTTAAAATATGCTGTTTGTGCAACAGCGATCACGATGGCCACAGTCGGCCTTGCGAGCGCAAAAGATTTTACACTTAAAATACAGACACACCTGAGTGCTGAATCCCTGAACGGGAAAAACGCTGCTAAATTTGCCAAAAACGTTGAAAGAATGTCTGGCGGGCGCTTGAAGCTCGAAATGTTTTATTCCGGATCGGTTGTTAAATCGACAGAAACGTTCGATGCAGCCGCCAATGGGATTCTTGACGGTGACATGACAGGTGCAGCATACCAGACCGGTAAAAATCCTGCGTTTCAGTTCCTCGGCGACATCATGGGTGGTTACGATACCCCATGGGAGCAGTATTCGTGGCTGTACTATGGTGGCGGCCTGGAAGCAGCTCAGCCCATCTACAACAAATACGGCATGCAGCTTATCGGCTGGTGGGTTGGTGGTCAGGAATCCATGAACTCGACAAAACCGCTGCGCGGTCCAGCGGATTTGAAGGACTGGAAATTCCGCTCCCCTCCGGGCATGGAAACGGAAATCTTTGCTGAAATGGGTGCGTCACCAATCGTGATGGATTTCGGTGAAATCTTCACGGCACTTGAAACCAAAATTATTGACGGTGCTGATGCGTCGAACGTATCTACCAATAAATCTATTGGTATTTATGATTTGGCCAAATACACGACCTACCCTGGTTTCCACTCTATGCCGTCAGATCACCTTGCACTGAACAAAGACGTCTATGATTCTTTACCAGACGATTTGAAAGCTATCCTCGAATCCGCCATGCAACAGCTGGCCTTTCAGCACACGATGAGCCAGCAAGTTGATATGGCTGCGGTTGCCGCTCAGATCTCAAAAGAAGGCGTCACGTTGCATGACTGGTCGGCTGAAGATCGTGCGGCCTTCCGTAAAGCAGCCCAGGCAAAGTGGCAGGAGTGGGGCGACAAAACCCCGGAAGCGCGTATTTTGGTCGACAGTCATGTCGCCTATATGAAACGTCTTGGCCTGATTAAATAAATCGGGTTAGGGTTTTCAACGGCGGATGGCCTTTGCTGTCCGCCGTTTTTTTTACGTCGCAGTAATATTGACGAGGACGATATGCCAGATTTAGAAGCTTCCACAATAACCTGGATAATCGGGTTAACTCTGGTGACAGCCCTTTATTTGATTTTCATCAGCCCGCATCTTATCCCGATGCTGTCGAGAACCATTCACCAGACGGCAGAGGATGAAGTTCGAAAAATTACAATCATCGACAAAATCACCCTCTACATGGCATCTGTATTGATGTTTGTTGTCGCCTTCATAATGCTGATTATGTTTTACGAAGTGGTGATGCGCTACTTGTTCTCAAAACCAACCCTTTGGGTCGAAGAACTATCGCGCTGGTTAGGTGGAGTCATTTTTCTGCTATCGGGGTTATACGCGATGCAGCAGCGCAGTCACATTCGCGTCGTCATAATCTACGATATGCTGTCGCGGCCTGTGCAACGGATTTTTGATTTAATCGCCGCAGCATGTGTTGTGATGTTCTGCTATGCGACAGCGACCGGTTATTTTAAAAATGCGATGACAAAACTGACCACCTGGGAATTATACGGTTCAGCATGGAACCCGCCAATTCCTGCGACGATGAAGCCACTCATCGTAATCGCCGTCACCTGGATGGCGGTTCAAACAATAAATAATTTAATCATGGACTGGTCAAAGCCGAAAGAGCTGCATGACCCGGCCGATGATCTTAAGTAGGGGGCACATCTGATGGGTGTAGCTGAAATATCGCTACTGTTATTGTTCGGGATTTTTATCGCTTTGGCGCTCGGCATTCCGCTGGGACTAGCGTCCGGATTTTTGGGTGCAAGCATAGCGTATTGGAAATTTGGTGAACGCGGGTTCTTTATCCTTGGTCAGCGCATGTACGATATTACCATCGAACATGCGCTGCTGGCGGTACCGCTTTTTATCTTCATGGCAATGCTGTTGGAGCGAAGTAATATCGCCAAGGACATGTATAGTTCGCTCAATATCTGGCTTAGCAAGACGCGAGGCGGCATAGCGATCGTCACGTCAGTTATGGCGATTATTATGGCGGCCATGTCAGGCATTATTGGCGGGGAAGTCGTGCTGTTGGGGCTTATCGCTTTGCCGCAGATGTTGCGTCTTGGATACAATCAGAACCTGGCTGTCGGTACAATCTGCGCGTCTGGCTCACTCGGTACGATGATTCCGCCATCGATCGTTCTTATTATCTATGGTGTTGTTACCGAAACATCGATCCATTCATTGTTCAAGGCCGCGATTATTCCCGGCCTGATGTTGGGTGGTGCATATATTCTCTATATCATTATCCGCACACGTCTTAACCCGGATTTGGCTCCCCTGCCGAAAACGGAAAGGGAGGTGACGTTCAAAGACAAAATCATCGCACTAAAAGGCGTGTTGCCGCCAGTTTTTCTCGTGACCGCAATCCTCGGCTCGATTTACGGCGGTATTACAGGAATTACGGAAGCCGCAGCGATCGGTTGTTTGGGAACTTTGCTGATCATTAAACTACGGGGCGAGTTTTCCGTTAACTTGCTGCTGGAGTCTCTGCAGCGGACTATGCGTTCGACGGGTACGATCATTTGGGTAACGTTCGGGGCGACCGCACTGGCTGGGGCGTACTCCCTGATTGGCGGCCCGAACTATGTCGCCAATTCGATACTTGGCTTCAATCTGGAGCCGATGGGTATCGTTCTGATGATGATGGTCGTATTCCTTTTCCTTGGAGCGGTGATGGATTGGGTCGGTATTGTTTTGTTGGCGATGCCCGTATTCCTTCCCATCGTCGCCAAGTTTAAACCCGAGGATATGGGGATCCTTGGTGGATTGGAACCAAGGCATTTAGGGGTTTGGTTTGGCATCTTGTTCTGTGTCAACATGCAGGTAAGCTTCTTAAGTCCACCCTTTGGACCGGCGGCCTTTTACCTGAAATCGGTTGCGCCACCACATATCAAACTGACAGATATCTTCAAAGGCTTCCTGCCGTTTATCTGTATTCAGTTATGTGTATTGGCCGTTATGCTGATGTTCCCGGAAATCACGTCCGTATTCCTTGATTAAAATCGACCGAGACCTCAATGCCCTACGATCTTGCCAACTATGATCAAACGGGAATCGCAACCCCGATCTCGGTTTTGGCCGAATCCGAGGCAGTTGAACTTTGTGACCGGGTTGCGGCTTTCAGGGCCTCCGGTTGTGAAGACACTGCATTGGCGCTGAAAACCAGTCCGCACCTGTTGTTTCCATGGTTATACGATCTGGCGACCCGTCCCTCTGTGCTGGATGCCGTCGAGAAAATACTGGGCCCGGATCTGTTGATTTGGTCGTCAGAGTTTTTCATCAAGGATCCGAACGATGGCGGTTATGTCAGTTGGCATCAGGACTCAACTTACTGGGGGCTCGAGCCAAATACCATTGCAACCGCCTGGATCGCGCTGGCGCCTTCCACACCGCAAAGCGGTTGTATGCGGGTTGCGCCGGGCTCACATACGCTCAGCCAACTGCCTCACCAAGATACCTTTGAAGAAAAGAACCTTTTGTCACGCGGTCAGGAGGTGGCGGTTGATATCTCCGGTATGGAGGTACTTGATGTCGTTCTGAAACCCGGGGAAATGAGCCTGCACCATGTTGAGATCGTTCACGGCTCTAATCCAAACCGCTCGCCATCGCCAAGAGTGGGTTTCATTGTCAGGTTTATTCCAACCTCCGTTCGCCAGGTCGGCGGACGCACAGTCGCGACGCTTGTGCGCGGAAACGACAAATATGGCCACTTTGATCTAACCGGAGCGCCGGACGGCGAGTTAACGGAAAAAGCTTGGGAAACTGTCATCGACGCAAAGGCCAGAATGAACCGTATCCTGATGGAAACGGCAGAGCAGGAAAGTTCGCATGCCAGCCATCAAGATGATGTTGGTGGAAAAGCAGCCTCTTAAACACTTCTCCTGCATCCTAATTTTCCTGAAGACCGTTGCCGCAGCGAGTAGGGGAAAAGCGTCTAAATGTGATTGTACTGAGCCTGACCCAAGCCGCCGTTCGCATCGGTATTGTTGGCGATCTTTGCGCAGGTTATCCCGGCAGCGCTTTTCCGCGTGAATTCTGGGAATCGCATATGTGGGCCGCCGACATTGTCTATTTTCCCTTGCGGACCAAGTTTCTGACAGATTCAAAAAGAGCCGATTGTCGTGCCATGGCCGGATCCGGAATGGCGGTCAATCAGGCGGTCCATTCGTTTTCCCTGATTACAGGACATTTGCCCGATCAGGCGCGATTTGAAGAGACATTTCACCGTTTAACGGGCCAACCCTGAAAAAGGAACGACAAACCAAGCTGCCAAGGTCACCGCCTGAAAACGATTCAGGCTTCGTGAGTGTAGAATTCCCTTCGCGGAGCCTTTTGCTGGTTTTGCCAGGGACAAATTATACTTATTGAGGAGCTGTTGTTCTTACACTACCCTCCTCACAGAGTTGTTCACAATAATCCCAGATGTGTTGAATGAAGCGAAATCGGTCGGTTATGTCCGCTAGAGATTGTTCGCAACCGGGCTACTGATCTGGAAACCCGACGGTAGGGAAGGAGAGCGACATTACGAACGTTCCGGGCTCACCGTCGTCAAGGGTAATGTCGCCGCGATCCCAAAGCGGACTGGGAATCGCGCTCATGGCGGCGGGCATGTTCCTGTTCTCTGCCGTCGATACCCAAGCAAAACTTCTGACCGATACCCTGCATCCCGGCCAGATCGTCTGGTCACGGCAAATGGGACTGTTCGTGGGGGCCCTGATTTTACTCGGCACTCGCGGCCCTTCCCTTATCAATTCCTCCCAGCCGGTTTTGCAATCCCTGCGAGGATTGCTGGTTGCGGGATCATCTACGTTGTTCACCTTTGCACTTATTTATGTACCGCTCGCCGACGCTATCGCTGTTTCCTTCGTGGCCCCTTTTTTTGTTACCTTGATGGGCGCGCTATTGCTCAAGGAACATGTCGATTTTCGTCGCTGGGTGGCGGTTTCACTGGGTTTTATCGGGGTTCTGATTATTGTCAGGCCCGGTACTGGAGCCATCCACCCGGCAGTCTTACTGGTGGTAATCGCCGCATTTCTCTTCGCTTTGCGCCAAATTTTGTCAAGATGGCTGGGCCGCGTCGACCCGATTGAAACGACGATTACCTATACAGCGCTGGTCAGCGGCGTAGCCCTTAGTTTACCGTTGCCGTTCGTCTGGCGATCACCTGCGACCACTATGGAATTCTTTCTAATGATTGGCATGGCCGTACCGGCGGCTGCGGCCGAGATACTTGTTATTAAGGCGCTCGAAGTGGCTCAGGCAGTGGTCATCGCGCCCGTTCATTATACACTGATCGTATGGGGCACTCTTTATGGGTTTCTGGTCTTCAACCAACTTCCCGACATCTGGACATGGATTGGCACAATTATCATTATCACGACGGGCATCTATTCGCTAAATCGTGAGCGGCAACTGCCGGCTACGATTTAAGAACAGTCATGCGATAGCGTCGTGATAAGACCAAAACCGCAATTCCTTAGGCATTTGACCCGCGAACTTTTTATGCGTGCGAAAACATCATATGAAAATTTTCTCTTCAAGACTGCCCAATAGCAGCGACGCAGATTACACCTTCGCGAAAGAGGCCTTCTTAACGCCTGCCTGAATTTCATAAATCGACCTGTTCAGCGCGGGTTGCGGCTGCGGAATGCGGACTGGAACCGGGGATAGTCGAGGTTCTATGGTTGGTTTTCCACACAGTATTTTCTGATCAAATTCGGCAATACTGCCAAAGTTGGTCATCCCGCCCATGATCGGAAAGGCATCAGCCGCGAGGATCTCATAAAATAACACGCGTCTTGAATGCGCCGACCGGTTTAGCGAAGAGCCGTGTAATATTCGTCCGTGGTGAATGGAAATTGATCCAGATGGCCCCATTAACGCAACAGCGCGATCAGGATTTAAACCTGTTTTCTGGAGATTCACACCACCGCTAAACACACCGTCGGAATGATGGTCAAAAACAGGACCTTTATGAGAGCCCGGGAACACCATCAACGGTCCGTTTTCATCCCCCATATCATCTATCATGACGGCTACGGCAACCGCATCATCGTTGGTATGCGGATAGAAGGCGAAATCCTGATGCCATTCTATAGCGGCACCATATCCGGCAGACTTCATGTTCAGCTTGGAAGTATGAAGGCGCAGGTCAGGTCCAATCAAATCACGTACAGGCGCCAGTATTCGGTCAGAGAACATCAGGTTTTTGAAAATGTCACTTTGGGTATGCGGCAATTTGATTCGGCGCACACGAGGGTCTCCAGGGCTGTGACTGTCTTCCAGATCGAGCTTATCATTTGATTCCGTCAGGTTGACAGCGCTCGCCTCAATTCGTGCAACCTCGCTCCGAATATTCTGAATAACATCCTGAGGAAGATGGCTCTCCAGGACCACATAGCCGTTCTCATGGTAGAAATCTACCTGGCTCGCGTTCAGAATTTCGCTGTGTCGTTTCATTTTACACCGATTTCAGACTGATTTTTCAAAAGCATGTAGATTATGATCCTTAATCAGGGCCGGGTTCAATATTATCATGCTACTATCTTTCCGATCCGTTCCCCACCGGACCAGATAGCTAAAAAATAGAGTTTAGTTGTGCACTCACAATGTAATTCGTTTCCCGCTGACGCGGGTCAGAACCGCCAACCCGCCTCGCCTCCGGCGACTTCGCAATCACACCTGCGTGCCGGCGACCGATGAAGCCGCCTCCGATGATGGCCAACCTGATCTGACTCATAACCTGTCTTTCATAATGTTTGAGGTAATCACTTCAACCATCCGCGCCGGGAAAAATGAGATCGCACGAAAACCCCTGACCAAAAGCTACCGGTAAATCACTCATCTTTTCAAAGAAGTTATTGCGATTTTTGTCAGAAAATACCACTAGGCAAAGGATATTTGTGTCTTCATGGCCTGACTACGGTCATTCGCCGTATCGAAAGCAACGCGGGCATCCTTCAATGGCAACGTATGACTGATCAAGGGCTTCACATTGATCCGCCCCTTGCGCATCAATTCAACTGCCGTAAAAAATTCTTCGTGGAACCGGAAAGATCCGCGAATTTCAAGCTCTTTTGATGTCAGCAGCATCATCGGTATGTTCATATCGCCCCCCAATCCCAGTTGAAGGATAACGCCCTGAGGTCTCATTACGGCCATGCCCGAAGACAAGGCCTGTTGGGTTCCCGAGCATTCATACAACACATCGAAATGCCCCTTTCCTTGCGAATACTCTTGCAGGATTTCGGGGTTTTCGCCGACATTGATTACCTGATCCGCCCCGACCTTCTCAGCATAGGACAATGCATTGGGCGACAGGTCTGTAACGACGATCTCTGCCGCTCCCGCGCTTCTGGCGGCCAATATACAGAGAGCACCTATCGGTCCACAACCGGTGATGAGAACCTTTTTCCCCAGCATTTGACCCGCCCGGCGTGTCGCATGAAGACCGACCGACAAAGGTTCGGCCATAGCAGCCTCCCCTGGTTCCAAACCATCGGCGTTCACACACTGTCCGACGTCAACCAGCAGCAGTTCCTGAAACGCGCCCTGAATATGGGGGAACGGCATCGCCGACCCATAAAAGCGCATATTGAGACAATGATTGGGCGCGCCCTCCAGACAATACCGGCAATTCCCACAAGGACGCGACGGCAACACCGAGACCAGACTGCCAACCTTGATGCTGTCAACGCCGTCGCCGACCGCCTCAACGTGACCGGAAACCTCGTGACCGAGTATCATGGGTTCTTTCAGGCGGACCGTGCCAAATCCACCATGATTATAATAGTGAAGATCGGAGCCACAAACGCCCCCTATGGCCAGACGCACGAGGACCTCTCCGGTACCCGGTTGGCCGACGTCACGTTCTTCAACTCTCAGATCTTTGGTGTCGTGAATGACGATGGCGCGCATGTTGCTTTCCTTACAATATGGGAGTCACGAGATCGCCGCCCTCAAAATGAGCGACAAGGTTTTCATACATGAGATCGCCCATTGCGCGGCGGGTCTCTGGAGTCGCAGAACCTATATGGGGCTGAAGCAGAATATTATCGAGAGTCAGGAATCTGGGATTGATCTTTGGTTCGCCTTCAAAAACATCCAGCGCCGCCGCCCCCAAAGTGCCTTTTTCCAGTGCGCTCAGCAGCGCTTCTTCGTCGACGTTTGCCGCACGCGAAACATTGATCAGTATTCCGTCAGGGCCCAGCGCCTCAATAACCTCCTGATTGACGATATGTCTTGTCTCTGCCGACGCCGCCAATGTTACAAACAGAAAGTCAGACCGTTCCGCCAGGCTTCGTGTATCGGCGCAATAGGTCCAGCTTTCTGCAAGGTCTTTCTCTCCGGTGCTGGTATACGCAATATCCATATCAAATGCGGCGAGCCGTTTTGCGACGGCATATCCGATCCTTCCGAGGCCGAGGATACCAACCCTTTTGCCGAAGGCCCGGGCCCTCGTTCCATAAAATCCCTTGCTTGCCCAGTTTCCGCTTCTGACCCAGGCGTCCGCACCAATCATCCCTCGCGCTTGCGCGAGCATCATGGCGACAGCCATATCAGCGACATCTCCAGTCAGAACGTTTGGCGTATTTGAAACCCCGACATTGCGTTCTTTTGCCGCATCAAGGTCGACCGCATCATAGCCAACGCCATAGACCGAAATAACCTCAAGATTGGGCAATGCCTCAATTATTTGACGGCTTGCTCCCAATTCACCGCGGGTTGCGATGCCCCGGATTCCGGGCGCCACATCGTTCAGGAATGCGGTCTTGTCATCTGCATCAAAATACCTGTGCATTGTGAACCTGGCGTCCAGCCGCTCCTGATCCGATTCGGGATAAGGACCAACTTGCAAAATCTCCGGCTTTTTCACACCCAACCTACCTCATTGATTGACATTCAATATGTTATCGATAACATATATTGATTATGGCGTCTGTTGTCGAGCGAAAAGGGGTATTGGTTCGCGTGGATATCAAAACTGAACTGTTCGATCTTTCCGGAAGGAGGGCGTTGGTCACAGGATCATCCCAGGGGATTGGTCTGGCGCTGGCCAGAGGCCTGGCACAAGCCGGCGCGGACGTTATCCTCAACGGTCGCGACACGAATAAACTGAAACGGGCCTCACAGTCCCTGTCTGGCGAAGGGTATGACGCCCATCAGTTACCGTTCGACGCAACGGATAACGCCGCCGTTAAAAAGGCCGTAGACGGGTTTGTCGCGCATCATGGTTCCATTGATATTCTGGTCAACAATGCAGGTATGCAACATCGCGCGCCGTTGGAAGAATTCGAACCCGAGATGTTTGAAACACTCTTCAGGACCAATGTCTCTACCGTATTCAACGTCGGTCAGGCCGTTGCCAAACACATGATCGCGAATGGGGAAGGTAAAATCATCAATATCGCTTCGGTCCAAACCGCCCTCGCCCGGCCCGGCATTGCGCCCTATACGGCAACCAAGGGCGCCGTCGGCAACCTGACAAAAGGCATGGCGACGGACTGGGCTCAACATGGCTTGCAGATAAACGCGATTGCACCGGGGTATTTTGACACCCCGCTAAACGAGGCTCTGGTCAATGAC
This sequence comes from Rhodospirillales bacterium, assembly GCA_021775105.1. Classification (GTDB taxonomy): domain Bacteria; phylum Pseudomonadota; class Alphaproteobacteria; order Rhodospirillales; family Casp-alpha2; genus JAJFIJ01. Next base: position 12,744 of record JAJFIJ010000120.1, read on the forward strand.
CCGGAATTCAGCGCCTGGCTTGAAAAACGCACCCCAGCCGGGCGCTGGGGAAATGTCGAAGAACTCGTAGGCGCCTGTATCTTTCTGGCATCCAGAGCTTCAAGCTTTGTGAACGGACACACTCTATATGTCGACGGCGGAATCACTGCCTCTCTTTGATACCTACCGATTGATGGTGGCCATGGGCGTGTCCGGCTGCGGGAAGTCCACAATTGGTGATGCGCTCGCCACGAAAATCGATGCGGTCTATGTCGACGGAGATGCGTATCATCCTACGGGAAATATCGAAAAAATGAGCCAGGGCATAGCCCTTGAAGACACGGACCGGTGGCCTTGGCTGGACATTTTTGCACGCGAAATTGCGTCTCGCGAAGGGATCATTATCGGCGGATGCTCCGCGTTGAAACGCATCTATCGGCAACGCATCACAAAAACCGCGGGTGAACCTGTTTTTTTCATTCACCTGGATGGATCCCAAGCCGCCATCGCACCACGAATGAACCTGCGTGAAGGACATTTTATGCCGGGACAACTTCTCGACAGTCAGTTCGCCGCGCTCGAACCACCGGGGTCCGATGAAGCGGCGATAACCGTCAGTGTCGATCACGGGTCGCCGGAGCAGATTGCTCAGGCGATTTTGTTAAAGTTACGGAAGGAAACATGATGATAAATGAAGTGGCGCTCATCGGTGCCGGTGTAATGGGCGGTGCGATCGGCGCGAGACTGTGCCAGACGGACAACAGGCTATTTGTATTTGATCTCGACAAAAATAAAGTTGCCGATCTGGAAGACAAAGGTGCAGTTGCAACCTTGACGGCTGCAGAAGCAGCATCTCAGGCGGATTTTGTAATTCTCAGCCTCAATTCCGCCGAGATCGTCCATTCCGCCGTCTTCGGACCCACCGGAGTCAGCGAAGGAGCGAAACCTGGGACACTGATTATCGACATGTCCTCGATTGATCCGAAGTCGACCAAATCTCTGGCGAACGAAGTCGAATCGAACGGATTGCACTGGCTTGATTGTCCATTGTCAGGAGGAGCGCCAAAGGCACTGACCGGCGAACTGACGGTAATGGCTGGCGGCAGCAGCGAAGATTTTGAGACCTCAAAAGCCGTCATGAATCATCTTTGCAAGAATTACAACCTTATGGGGCCGATCGGCGCGGGCCAGACCACCAAGCTGATCAACCAGGTTCTGTGCGCTCTTCACTTCATGGCCGTGGCAGAGGCGACTCAGCTGGCGCAGGACGCAGGAGTCGATGTCGCAAAAATTCCCGATGCTCTTAAAGGTGGGCGAGCAGATAGCGCCATTCTGCAGGAGTTTATGGTCAAGATGGCGAACAGGGATTACTCCCCTACAGGACGAATCGACAACATGGTCAAAGACTTAAACAGCGCTCAGGACCTTGCCCGCCAGACCGGCACTTCGATGCCGCTGACTTCTGTCTGCGCGGAAATTCACAGGCTGCTCACATCCGCCGGGCTCGGCGGTGCTGATAATGCCGCGTTAATGAAATTTTTTGATGGGCCTGCGTCAGATGATATCTGACATCACGTGAGGGCCTGATCTTTCCGCAAAGACCAAAATGAGAGCCGCCCATGACAAACCCTAAAACCGCCTCAACGATGTCAGATGTCGCAAAACTGGCCGGTGTCTCCGCAATGACGGTCTCACGGGCGCTTAAACCGGGCACATATGTGAGCGAAGCCACGCGTGCGCAAATTCGCGAAGCCGCCGACGAACTTGGATATGTGCTGAACAGCGCGGCGGCAGGTCTTTCTTCGCGAAAAACGGGTTTTGTCGCCGTTACAATTCCATCTATTAACAATGCCAACTTTGCCGACACCTTGCGCGGCCTGACGGAGCGCTTGCGGGGGTCCCGCTTACAGATTCTGCTGGGGTACACGGATTACGATGTAACCAGGGAAGAACAGATCATTGCCCAGTTTCTATCGCGCCAGCCCGAAGCAATCGTTGTGACAGGCGGTGCCCATACCGACAAATGTCGCCGATATCTGGAACGAACAGATGTGCCGATTGTGGAGATCTGGGATCTGCCAAAATCACCGGTCGACAGGGTCGTTGGTTTCTCCAACGCCGAAGCGGCCCAAATCATGGTGCGCCACCTATTCGAACAGGGGTATCGAAAGATCGCTTTTCTGGGAGGCGATACCAGCCGTGACCCACGTGGCCTCGACCGGCGGCACGGCTTTGTTGACGCGATGAAGGCGCTGGGTTTGGATCCGTCCCGTTTGGTGGACGCGGGAACGCCGCCGGTCGCCATGCGCGAAGGAGCGGTCGCCATGCGAGCCCTGCTTAAAACATGGCCCGACACAGAGGCTGCCATGTGTGTGTCCGATCTCTCGGCTTATGGCGCAATAACGGAATGCCAACGCCTGGGTAAATCAGTTCCCGGCGATTTGGCGATAGCGGGGTTCGGGGCTTACGATATCGCCGAAATGGCCATTCCTTCAATTACAACGATAGATGTAAGCGCGAACCGGATTGGCACATTGGCCGCCGAATCGATTCTGATGGGCTTGGACCAATCTGATGCAGAGGCTGTCCCAACGGCTGTAACTGTCACACCGAAACTCCTGGTACGCGAAAGCACGGTAAAGGCCTGATGATCATTTGAATGTGCCTGAACGGTTGGGTTAATTCCGAAAACCCGAAACAAACATTGCGGCAACGTCAGAAATTTCCTCAGCAGTTTTGCCCGGCTTATATAGCGCCGAACCGATGCCTATGGCATACACGCCAGCAGCCAGGAACGCATCCATATTGTCCGGCGATACGCCTCCGGTAGGACAAATCCGCGCGCCGCCGGGCAATACGGCCGAAATCGCCTTGATATAGGAAACGCCCAACGTATCCGCCGGAAAAATTTTCAGAATATCCGCGCCGGCATCCAACGCGGCAAAACATTCGGTTGGCGTATAACATCCTGGGACCGAGAGCATCCCCAGTTCCTTTGTCCGCTGGATGACGTCGACGCGCATGTTCGGTGAAATGATAACTTCCCCGCCAGCGTCTCTGACCCTGTCGACGTCGTCGGGTGTTAGGACCGTCCCGGCGCCAAGGACAATATTTCGGCCATGCTTTTCGCCAATTATCCCAAGGCTTTTTTCCCAATCCGGACTGTTCAGGGTGACTTCCATGAAACAGAATCCGTTGTCGACCAGAACATCGGATACCGTAGCGGATTCTTCAGGTGTAATGCCGCGCAGTATCGCGATCAGCGGCATCCGTTCAACACGATCAAGTATATTTTCAGGCATGAATTATTCCAGTTTATCCAGATTGATGGAAACGATTGACCCTTTGGCGCAAACGACCTGGGAGGCAACGGCATGGCCCCGACTTAATCCGTCGGACGGGTCACCTCCGGCAAGTTTTTCGGCAATGTACGTGGCAATGAAAGAATCTCCTGCAGCAGAGCTGTCGGCAACTTTGGACACCGCTTCAAATTTCTGACGCGTCAGCAACGATCCGCTTTGCCACACCTCCCCACGGTCTCCGCCGCAAGTCAAAACCCACTCCGCCACGGGGTATTCAGTAGATAGTTCGGATACAGGTTTGCCGGGATACAGGACATCAAGTTCTTCATCGGAAATCTTGACGATATCCATTTGAGACAGGATTTGTTCGGCAAACGCTCGCGCGTTTTCAGGGTTCCACAAAAGCACCCGGTGATTAAAGTCGTAGGCGATTTGAGCACCATGTTGTTTTGCTTCCGTGATGCTATGGATAAGGTTTTCCTTGTTTTCCGTAATGGCCGCCGTAATGCCGGAAAAATAAACCAGATCATACCCGGTGAGATCCTGAACCTGGTCAAAAATATGGCGCGCGGCTGACTGACCACGCCAATATCCATATTGTTTTTCTCCGTGCTCGTCGTTGGACAGAATAAACAGCCCGATTGTGTGGTTCGGGTCGCGCAAACATCTGGATATCGTCACCCCATGCTTTTTGAAAAACTTCAGACAGGCATCGCTTTCCGCATCTTCACCAACTGCCGTCAGGTAATGGGGCTTGAGGTTACCAGACGACACGGTGTTCAAGTAATGCGCCACATTGAACGTGTCTCCGGCGAAGCTCTTTTTATACAACCCATCGCCCAGATCGGACATCTCGAGCATCACTTCACCAATACATAAAATTTTCGCCATGGATTTCCATTCAAATATCAGCGTAACCGGCGTAATAGTTTAGCTGCAAAATTCGACAAGTTTCGCTGCTCTTTCGGATGTTCCCGGCGTTGTTAGCCCTCTGGGGGAACTATATGTTGAACCTCATGATCAATGGCTTTTCACTAAAAAATCTAATTGCAGGCACCCTACCCGGACCGTTAGTCTATCAACGTCCGACCCCGATTTTATCAGGCAAGATATTGTACTGTTTTTATAAAGTTATGACATGAAAATCACAGCAATAAAAACGCTGCGACTCACCGAATTTGGCAACCTATTGTGGGTATTTGTTGAAACCGACGATGGGATTACTGGCGTTGGCGAGACCTTTATCGGCCCACAGGCAGTCGAAGCGTTCATTCACGAGACAGCGGTGCCGATCCTTGTTGGCGAAGATCCGACGAGGATCGAGTATCTGTGCAGAAAATTGCAGGGATATGTGGGTTTCCGGGGTGCCGGTGCCGAGATGCGTGGCATATCCGCCATCGATATCGCGCTCTGGGACATTCTTGGAAAGGAAACGGGACTTCCGATTTGCACGCTATTGGGCGGGCGCACAAGAGAGACAGTCCGGACCTATAACACCTGCGCCGGATATCGCTACATCCGGTCCAATCGCGGCCAACAGACAGGCAACTGGGGATTGGGTGAAAAGACCGGGCCTTATGAGGACCTGGACGCCTTTTTGAACAGTCCGGCGGAACTTGCCCATAGCCTGCTGGAACAGGGTATCACGGCAATGAAAATCTGGCCGCTGGATCCCTATGCTGAAGCAAGTGGCGGCAAATACATTTCTGCCGCAGACCTCAAGAAAGGTCTGCAGCCGTTCGCGAAAATTCGTGAGGCCGTTGGAGACAAAATGGACATTATGCTGGAATGTCATTCCCTCTGGGACCTGCCAACTGCCGTTCAGATTGCCCGGGCAGCTGAAGAGTTTGATGTTTACTGGATTGAGGACCCAACCCGCATGGACAGCCTTCAAACCATAGCCGACTTCAAACGCCAAACCGGCTTACGGGTGACAGCAAGTGAAACCCTCGCTGGCTCTTGGGGATTCCGCGATCTGATCGACGCCAGCGGCGTCGACGTTGTAATGCCCGACCTTGGATGGGTCGGCGGTCTGACGGAAGCCAGGAAAGTTGCGACGCTCGCTGAAACCCACCACCTGCCAATTGCCCCGCACGATTGTGTCGGCCCCATCGTATTCACGGCTTCAACTCATCTCTCCGTCAGCGCGACCAACGCATTGATTCAGGAAAGCGTTCGCGCATTCTATACAGGCTGGTATACGGAGGTCGCGACCGCCCTACCCGTCGTCGAAAACGGTTTTGTCCGTCCTCCTGATGGTCCCGGACTGGGAATGGAACTGTTGCCGGACATCTGTAGTCGCAAGGATGCCATCGTTCGCAAATCAACACTCGGCGATGTTTAGGCGTCATCCCCATTAGTCGCTGAGTGGAAATTACAAAGGGAAAATTCATGGGCAGTTCGAGCAGACCCAACACCATTTTGCTTAACCCCGCCGACAATGTAGGGGTCGCCGTTAACAGTCTGGAAACCGGCGAAGAATTGCATGACCGAAAGGTGACGGCAGCCACCGAAATTCCCGCAGGTCACAAGATAGCCGTTACCCGAATCGGCTCCGGTACGGAGATTGTCAAATACGGACAGATCATCGGCTTCGCCACATCAGACATTTCGCCCGGAGAACATGTCCATACCCACAACTGCGCCATGGGTGATTTTGACCGTGATTACGCATTTGGCGAAAACATTCCGAATACTGAAATGGTCGCAGCGGGTGATCGCCTGACATTTGACGGCTACAGGCGCACCAACGGCAAGGTGGGAACGCGCAATTTTATCGGTGTCCTGACCTCCGTAAACTGTTCCGCCAGTGTAGCGCGATTTGTCGCCGAAAGCGTGGAAAAATCCGGAATTCTGGAGAATTATCCGGGGGTCGACGGCATTTTGCCAATTGTGCACGGAAGCGGATGCGGCATGGCCGGAGAAGGCGACGGTTACGGCAATCTGTCGCGCACGCTGTGGGGTTATGCACGTCATCCCAATCTGGCAAGCGTGCTGATGATTGGTCTGGGTTGCGAAGTTTTTCAGATTCCCCGGTTCATGGAACAGAACGGCCTTACAGAGTCCGACTCATTTCAGATTATGACCATTCAGGACACCGGTGGAACGCGCAAGACCGTCGAACGCGGCGTTGCGATGATTGAAAAAATGTTACCTGCGGTGCATCAGGCCAAACGCGAAATCATCGATGCTTCTGAAATCGTGCTTGCCTTGCAATGCGGCGGATCGGATGGATACTCGGGCGTTACCGCAAATCCGTCACTTGGTCATGCCGTCGACTTGTTGGTGGCGCAAGGCGGGACTGCCATACTGTCAGAAACACCTGAAATCTATGGTGCCGAACATCTGCTGACGAGGCGTGCGGCGAGCCGCGAAATCGGCGAAAAACTTGTCGAGCGCATTCGCTGGTGGGAAAACTACACAGAGAGAACAGGCGGACAGATGGACAACAATCCATCCCCCGGAAACAAGGCGGGCGGGTTGACGACCATTCTGGAAAAATCGCTGGGTGCATCGGCCAAAGGCGGAACCACTGCGCTCAATGGCGTTTATCTTTACGGCGAGCAAGTGACCTCCAGGGGTTTTGTGTTTATGGACAGCCCCGGATATGACCCTGCGTCGGTGACTGGCCAAGTCGCCTCCGGTGCCAACGTCGTCTGCTTCACCACCGGTCGAGGATCCGTATTCGGATACAAACCCACCCCTTCGATCAAGCTTGCAACCAATACCCATATGTACAACCGTATGCGGGAAGACATGGACATCAATTGCGGCACGATCATCGATGGGGAAGCAACGGTTCAGGAGAAGGGCCGGGAAATCCTCGATTATGTTTTGGCTGTGGCGTCTGGTAAACAGTCAAAGAGCGAAGCCCTCGGGTTTGGTGGATCGGAATTTGTGCCATGGCAGATTGGCGCCGTGATGTAATCCAAGGCCTGAAATACGTTTAACGATTTCTTCGTTGATTTTCAGATTATTCCAATATCCCGGATTTCGGACAACAAGAGGATTAGATTATGATTGAAGGCCCACCAACACTTAAGATCAGACGCACAATTGAACGTCCTGACGCAGAACTGGTCGATGCATTTCGCGGTGCCATGACAGGACATGTTGTTGACAGCATGGACGGTCGTGGCGCGCTAGATCCGGCCATCAAACCCTATGATCCGGAGTCGGCGGTCATTTGTGGCCCGGCGTTGACCGTTGGTTGCTATCCGGCGGATTGCCTCGCACTGATGGCGGCACTTGAATTTGTCGAGCCCGGCGATGTTGTGATCTGCACCGTCGATGGCTTTCGCGAAACCGCATCGACCGGTGACATTCTGGCAGGCATGTTCAAGAACAAGGGTGCCGTCGCCCTGGTCACAGATGGATCAATTCGCGATCAGGTCGGCATTGAAGCGGTTGGTCTGCCGATCTTTCACAACGGCGTCACCCCCAATTCACCGGCCGCCGCCGGTCCCGGGTCAGTCGGACTGCCCATCAACTGCGGCGGACGCCCGGTCCAATCCGGAGACATCGTCGTCGGCGACCGCGACGGCATTGTCATTGTGCCGCAAGCCGATGCCCCGTAAGTTCTGAAATGTCTTGAGCAGGTTCGGGCGGCCGAACGGGAACTTGAGGCCAGAGTCCGGGATGGTCTTGAAACGCTCGACCATATCAAGGCCCTAATGGAATCAGACAAGATAGGTTGGGTAGAGTAATTCAATTCAAATTCTACATTCCGCATCATCCATCGGGCGCTGAACAGGGATGTCGAATACGGGTTCAGAGGCAATCGTAGCAAAATACAAAACTTAAAGAAGTCCTGGAGAGCGTTGCCATATGCGAACGCCTTCTTCGGGATGAGCCAATTTTAACTGACCAAGGTACCGGGTGCCACTACGGTCCCAAGGGCGACCTTGTCCACATCCTGTTTGTGGAAACCGTTGACACAGGGCTCTTTATTTTGTGTTTTCAAAAGCGGATAATTTTCTTGCTAGTTGTTTAGTCCAGCGACCTTACCACAGTAGGCGTCACCCGCTCCATTGAGGTTGTCTCATAATTTTGTTCTTCACGGTGGTTCTCATCTGAACCTCAATTAACTGCAAAAAAGGAATTGGAATGTCCAGTCAGAAGTCCATAGGAATTGTCGGGTTGGGTGTCATGGGCAGTAATCTTGCACTGAACATTTCTGAAAAAAGCTTCCATGTTGTCGCCTACGATCCCTGGGAAGAGGCGAAGGCACGATTTTCCTCAACCCTGTCTGCTGAGGACATTCAACAGATATCCTTAGTAGGCAGCCCCGAAGAAGTAGTCAAAAATTTGGCCCAGCCCCGCACTATCCTGATTATGGTGATGGCCGGTGAACCGGTAGATGCCGTGATCGCTGAATTCACACCACTTCTGGGTCCAGGCGATACGCTGATCGACGGCGGAAATTCCCACTACCTAGATACCATCGACCGGGAGCGGGCCCTCAATGCCAGAGGCCTCAACTTTATCGGCCTTGGCATTTCCGGCGGTGAGGAAGGTGCCCGGTTCGGGCCGTCGTTAATGGCCGGAGGCGCCAAGGTCGCTTATGCGAACAGTCGTGCTATTCTTGAAGCCGTCGCGGCGAAATTCGACGGAAGGCCCTGCTGTGCTTTGGTCGGAGGTGACGGTGCAGGCCATTTCGTCAAAATGATCCACAATGGAATCGAATACGGAATCATGCAGGTCATTTCTGAGGCCTATGTCTTGCTGCGCGACCTTTGCAATATGAACCATGAGGACATGGCGGAAGTTTTTGATAATTGGAACACGACCGAGCTTTCATCATATCTGGTCGAAATTACCACCGATATCCTGAGACACAAAGATGGGTTTACCGATGCCCCCCTGATCGAAATGATCATGGATAAGGCTGGACAAAAGGGCACCGGGCGCTGGAGTTCCGAGGCCGCTCTGGCCCTCGGCATACCGACACCAACCATCACGGAGGCCGTGTTTTCGCGGGCATTGGCCGCCCTTAAGGATGAGCGCGTTTTGGCTTCCACCGTGTTGGAGGGGCCTGATCTCCGCTCGGAAAATTGGCAAGCGGATGATGCTTCCGAAGCCATTCGCCAAGCGCTTCTGGGCGCCTTCATCGCCACTTACGCCCAGGGATTTGCTGTCATTGAGGCTGCAGGACGGGAAAAGGGATGGGCATTGGACCTGTCTGTCATTGCCGACATATGGCGCGATGGCTGCGTCATCCGCTCCGGATTACTCGACCATATTTCCCGCGCTTACAAGGCAGACGGAAACCTTCAAAACTTGATGTGCGGGGCTGAATTTCCCGCTCTTCTCGCAAACACTCAGTCCGGTTGGCGACAAACCGTTTGCGAGGCCGTGTCACGGGGGATTCCTGTGCCGGGGTTGAACTCAGCCCTGTCTTACTACGACGGATATCGCAGTGAACGTTTGTCGGCCAATATGATTCAGGCCCAGCGCGATTACTTTGGCGCCCATACATACGAACGTCTCGACCGACCTGGATCGTTCCATACGAAATGGTAACCGGTGTAATGCACGGCTATGGTGACTGTTGGGTTCCATGAAAGTCTTTAAATGCCGGGAAAGGAGCCAGAAATGCCAACCGAAAAAATAGAGACACTCGTTGTTGGCGGTGGTCAGGCCGGTTTGGCCATGAGCGAGCATCTGAGCAACAGTGGCGTGCCTCACCTCGTTCTGGAGCGACATCGAATTGCCGAACGCTGGCGCTCGGAAAGATGGGACTCTTTGGTTGCCAATGGTCCGGCCTGGCATGACAGGTTTCCGGGCATGGCGTTTTCCAATATCGATGCCGACGCCTTTCCTTCAAAGGAGAGGGTTGCGGACTATTTTGTCACTTACGCAGAAAAGATCGCCGCCCCCATCCGCTGCGACGTCGAAGTAAAGGATGTGCAAAGGAATGTTGGCCGGCCCGGCTTCCGTGTCGAGACGTCAGATGGCGTGATCGAAGCCACCTATGTGGTTGCCGCCACCGGGCCTTTCCAGCGCCCTGTCATCCCGACCATTATTCCTGAAGATATTAGGATGCTGCAAATCCATTCTAGCACCTACCGCAATCCCGACCAGTTACCTGAGGGGGCGGTGCTAGTGGTCGGTGCGGGATCTTCAGGGACCCAGATCGCGGACGAACTCCTGCGTGCGGGAAAGCGTGTTTACCTTTCGGTTGGCGCACACGACCGCCCGCCCCGAAGCTATCGCGGACGTGACTTCGTCTGGTGGCTGGGAGTCCTTGGCAAGTGGGATGCCGAGCCCGCCCAAACAAACACGGATCATGTCACGATCGCGGTGAGTGGTGCCCATGGCGGTCATACAGTCGATTTCCGGCGTCTTGCAGCGAAGGGGATGACGCTCGTTGGCCTGACCAAATCGTTCAAAGACGGTGTGTTGAATTTCGCGCCGGACATTGCGGATAATCTTGCGAAAGGAGATGCCAACTACCTGTCGTTGCTGGACGAAGCTGACGCGTATGTTGCCCGCAATAGCCTTGACCTTCCAAAGGAGCCTGATGCCCGCAATATTGAATCGGACCCGCCCTGCGTGACCGATCCCATTCTTGAGCTAAATCTGGCGGAGGCTGGAATAACCTCGATCATCTGGGCAACAGGCTTTGCTGTGGATTTCGACTGGTTAAAGGTTGACGCGTTCGACAAAGAAGGCAGGCCGAAGCATCAACGCGGCGTTTCGGCTGAGCGAGGGATCTATTTCCTGGGGTTGCCATGGCTGTCGCAACGGGGGTCCTCATTCATCTGGGGCGTCTGGCACGATGCCAAGTATTTGGCAGACCATATTTCCACGCAACGCAAGTACCTGGCGTACCATGCTTCCGCCGAGGGCAAGACCTGAAGGGCATTGGCACATTAACTTGTAGGCGCTTCGTCAAAAGAAACATATCCCGGGCTGGCAAGGGTCGCTTTGTCAGCTTGTGCTGGAAGCCGAGCGATATTAACTTCGGATCAGACCGCGGGTTCAGGAAAATCAGTCAGGAATCAGTATGGACAACAGGCAGCTTGGAAACGATGGCACAACCGTTTCCGCAATTGGTGTCGGGGGGCTCTCATTCTCCGATTTTTACGGCCCGACGGATACTGAAAAATCCCATGCAATTTTAAGTGCGGCGCTGGATCTCGGAATAAACCACCTCGACACATCAAACGTATACGGAATGGGTGTTTCGGAAGAACGCATTGGTTCTTTTCTCGCAAAACAGGGAACTCATCGAAACTCGTTATTCACGATTGCAACCAAGGCAGGAATTTGCCGCAATGAAGAAAGTGAAAGTTATTTTGATAACAGCCCTGAACACCTTGCCGCTGAACTGGATAAATCGCTGCGCCGTTTAGGCGTTGAGACGATAGACTTATATTATGTGCACCGGAGAGATCAATCTCACCCAATCGAAGACGTTGCCGGAACACTGGCAAGCTTCATAAAATCAGGAAAAATCAAACAGTTTGGATTTTCCGAAATTGCGCCGACTTCTCTGGCCCGGGCCACCGCTGTGCATCCGGTTGGTGCGGTGCAGTCTGAATACTCACTCTCAACACGGTCACCCGAATTGGGACTGGTTCAAAAAACCGCTGATCTGGGTACTTCGTTGGTTGCCTTCTGTCCTGTTGGAAGAAGTCTGCTGACAGACAAGCCACACACAAGACAACGCGCTGAGACCATGCCGTTCCTTGTAAACAATCCGCGATTTATGGAACCAGACCTGAGTCGAAATATCGCTGCATCAAATAGTTTTCGCCAGCTTGCCGGAAAGATGGGGGTGAAAACATCTACCCTTGCGATTTCCTGGCTCCTGCATCAAGGCGATCATGTCTTGCCGATCCCGGGGACAAGATCAATCGAACATCTGAAAGAGCTGGCGGCAGGGACTGAACTGAAATTAAGCCCGGCGGATATGAAAGAAATAGACCGCCAGTTACCGATAGGTTGGGCGCATGGCGACAGATACTCCGTTGCCCAATGGGAAGGTCCCGAAAAATACTGTTGATAGGAAACCAGGCCACCTTCATCATTGATCGTCTGATTGGTGCATGGAGCCCCCGCCACAAGCTTGAACCTGGATTGAATTAGGAACGATCACGAATGTCTGATGCCGAAACTTATGCCCGGAATTTGAATTGCTGGTCAGGCCCGGTCACATTGACCCGGCTGGATGGCGGCATTTCAAATGACAATTTTCTGGTCGAAGACGAGGGCCGGAAATTTGTCGTGCGGGTCAACGGCGATGTCCCGGAACACGGCGTCTTGCGGATCAACGACTATAACTGCAATCGCGCGGCCGCGACCGCGGGCGTCGCGCCCAATGTCCATCATTTTGAAGATCGGGCACTGGTTGTCGAATTTGTCGAAAGCCGCACTCTTGATGAGCAGGACGTTCGTGAAAATGACATGCTGGAACGCATCGTCGACCTGATCAAACGCACACATCATGATGCTTTTCGTCAGGTCCAAGGTCCGGTCTGCGCGTTCTGGCCCTTCAGGGTTTGCCGCGATTACGCATGTTTTCTGGAACAAAATAACAGCCGGGTGGTGCCCGAACTGGCAACGATCCGGCAATGCAATGAGGAGTTGGAAACCGCTGTCGGCTCAATTGATCTGGTGCTCGGACATAATGATCTGCTGGCTGCCAATTTTCTTGATGCCGGTGACCGTTTGTGGCTGATCGACTGGGAACATGCCGGTTTCACCAGTCCGCTGTTCGACCTCGCCAATCTGGCTTCCAACAATGAACTGTCCGGCGTTCAGCGCGAATGGCTTCTTGAGGTCTATTTTGACAAACCCGTGACCGACGACCTTCGTTCACGGTTTCGCGCTATGTCAGCGGCCTCCCTGCTCCGCGAAGCGATGTGGAGCATGGTGTCGGAAATCAACTCATCCATTGATTTTGATTATATCGCCTATACCACAGATTTTTATGACCGCTTCAAAACGGCTTTTTCCGCTTACAGGGAAAGCCGATGACCGACGCCAGACAACTTGTCTGCTATACAGCCGATGATCCGTATGTTGTTCGGCTGAGTCATGAAACCAATTTCAGAAATAGTGAACGGGTTAGGTGGTTGTCCAGTGCCGGTTGGGGGTACATGAAGCCGCTTTATGATCCGGGCATGAGCCACATCAAAAGCTAAGGGGGGATCAGGAAGTGCAGGACCGGGCGCGTATCGTTATCATTGGCGGCGGAGCAGTCGGCTGCGCCATCGCTTATCAACTGGCCAGACGGGGTGAAAAAAATGTCCTCGTTCTTGAAAAATCACAAATTACCCATGGTGCCACGTGGCATGCCGCAGGGCTGATCGGCCAACTGCGTTCCAAACGCAACCTCACCCTGATGATGCAAAATTCGGTGGCGTTGTGTGAACGGCTGGCCGGAGAAACCGGACAGGAAACAGGCTGGCGTCAGGTCGGCAGCCTTCGCTTGGCGTCAAGTACGGAACATTGGCAGGATATCAAACGCACGGCGACGACGGCGCGCAGTTTCGGGTTCGAGCTCGAATTGCTCAGTGCGAAAGAAGCGCAGGACAAGTTCCCCTACATGTCGACGGACGGCGTTCTTGGGGCTGCATTCATTCCGTCGGACGGGTATATCGACCCCTACAGTTACACCATGGCACTGGTCGCCGGTGCCCGAAACGGCGGCGTGAAATTCGAGCAAGGCGTGCTGGTCGAAGATATCCTTCTCAAAAACAATCGGGTCACCGGGGTCAGAACCGACAAGGGGCTTGTTGAGTGCGACATCCTTGTCAACGCGGCGGGTCTCTGGGCGCGTCAGGTCGGCATGCTGGCCGGTGTCGCCCTGCCAACAACGGTTGTCGAACACCAGTATTGCGTTACTGATAAATCAAGAAACATTCCGGTCGACCTGCCGACGTTGCGCGATCCACACAATCTGTTTTACCTGAAACCCGAGGTCGGCGGACTGGTTATTGGTGGTTGGGAAGAAGGTACGGCGCATGTCGGGCGCAAACGCCTGCCCTTTGAATTCGGTCGTGAACTTTTTGACGGTAATTTTGACCGTTTTGAAAATGTCCTGTTGCCGGCGGCCGAACGATTACCGATTCTGAATGAACTTGGCATCCAGACAATGATCAACGGCCCGATTCCTGTTTCTGCTGACGGTGAACCCATTCTCGGACCGTTACCACAACAGCCCAATCATTTCGTCGCCTGCGGATTTACCGCCGGGATTGCCGGGTCAGGCGGCGCCGGGGAGATTATGGCCAACTGGATACTTGACGGCGATCCGGGTATGGATATCTGGGCCTTCGATGTGCGCCGCTTCGGCTCTCATCACGGCTCTTCAGAATATCTCCGCAAACGGTCTGTCGAAGTTTATAGCCACTATTACAAAGTTCATTATCCGGGTATCGAAATGGAAACGGCACGGGATGGACGGCGAAGCCCGCTGCACGCAACTCTGGCCGCCAAAGGAGCCTGCCACGGATCAAAATTTGGCTGGGAGCGCCCTAATTTCTTCTGGACCGAAAGCCAGGAACAAACCGACCACCCAACCTTTGATCGTTCCGGATGGGACAAGACCGTCGGCGAAGAACACAAGACGATCCGTGAAAGTGTTGCACTCATCGACCAAAGCTCGTTCTCGAAGTTCCAGATATCAGGATCGAATGCTGCGACCTTCCTGCAAGGTCTGGCGGCCAACGATATGGACAAGGCACCCGGTACCGCGACCTATACACAGCTTTGCAATGAACGTGGTGGCATCGAGGCGGACCTGACCGTCATTCGTGAACGCGAAGACCGGTTTTATGTTGTAACGGGTAGCGGGTTCGGCGTGCGGGACCGGCACTGGATCGAAAGCCATATGCCGACTGACGGATCCGTCAACCTGAGTGATATCACATCCGCCAAGGCCGTCATCAATATTTGCGGCCCGCTGTCCCGCGATGTTCTTGTGCAGGCTTGTGATGATGATATCAGCAATGAAGCATTCCCGTTTCTGGGGGCGCGGGAAATCCATGTTGGCATGGCGCCGGTTCTGGCCATTCGCATCACCTATGTCGGTGAGCTGGGGTGGGAGCTGCACATTCCGACCGAATACACTCTATATGTCTACGAACGCCTGATTGCGGCGGGACAGTCCCTTGGAATTCGCGATGCCGGATACCGCTCAATCGACAGCCTGCGCATGGAAAAAAGGTACCTTTATTGGGGCGCAGATATCGGCCCGGACTACACGCCGTATGAAGCGGGTCTGGGGTTCTGTGTCAAACCCGCTAAAGGCCCGTTTATCGGAAGGGACGCACTGGCGCAGCAAAAGGATGAAGGAGTGCAGAGGAAACTCTGCTGCTTCACGCTTGATAATCCGGCTCCTCTGTATGGTTCGGAAGCCGTCTATCTGGACGGAGAGGTTGTCGGCCTGACGACCAGCGGAAACTTTGGCTATACCGTCAACAAAAGTATCGCTTTCGGATACCTGCCAATCGAACTTGCGACGAAACCGGAATTTGAAATTGAGGCTTATTCGGAACGATTTGAAGCGACCCGTATTGATGGGTGTGCCTATGATCCGAAACGCCAGAAGATTCTGGCCTGACGAGACGGTTTCAGGCTGCCTTGACTGGTCCACCCGGCCAGGTATCACTCAGGCGATACCCACCCGGCCACGGGTCACTGGGATCAAGCGTGTGCTGGTGGGTGCCGGTGATCCACGCCTGTCCGGCAATGGCTGGCGTGATTCCGGTAATTCCGCCAACCGAAACCTCTTCATCAATCATACAGT
This sequence comes from Rhodospirillales bacterium, assembly GCA_021775105.1. GTDB lineage: Bacteria > Pseudomonadota > Alphaproteobacteria > Rhodospirillales > Casp-alpha2 > JAJFIJ01. The sequence continues at coordinate 28,785 of JAJFIJ010000120.1, forward strand.
CAAACCGTGAATCGATAATTGATCGTCCCTGGAACGGCTCGCCAATACCCAGTTCGCCGCGTGCATAAAGTACAGCCATCCGCGCAGAACAACCCGTCCCGGTTGGCGACCGGTCAATTTTTCCAGGCTGGATGACGACGGCGTTCCGGCCCGTCTTGACCCCATCAATAACGGTCACAGGAGCGGCAATCTGACAAAACGACAGGTGCGCCCATTCCTTGTTGGTCGGGTGATGGAATCCCAGTTGTTCATTTGCCGCATTGGTGATCTGGATACCCGTCTGTGCCAGGTCCAGCGCTTCATCCGGGGTGACGGCAAAACCCAACGCTTTGGCGTCGACGATCGCAAAACTGTCGCCGCCATAGGCCGTATCGACCTTGAGTGTACCAAGCCCCTCGACCTCAACTGTCGCATCCAGCTTGTCGACAAAGGACGGAACGTTCCTCACCCGCACCTTTTCGACCTTGCCGTTTCGGCAGGTGGCTTCCACTTCAACCAGCCCGCCCGGCGCTTCGAGAATCAGCTTGGTTACCGGCTCCTGCATTTCGATGATGCCGGTCTCCAAAAGCACCGTTGATACGCAGATGCTGTTCGATCCCGACATCGGCGGGGTATGGGCAGGTTCCATAATGATCCACCCCATCTGGGCCGCCGGGTTGACGGCAGGTACCAGCAGGTTGACGTGGCGAAAAACACCACCACGCGGTTCATTAAGCATGAAATTCCTGAGCGTTTCATCTTTGGCAATGAACCGGGACTGCTCCCAGATCGTTGCACCCGGCGGCGTCTTGACGCCGCCAACAATGACATCGCCAACTTCACCTTCGGCATGGCAACTAACTGTATGGATAACTTTCGATGCCCGCATCGGATTTATTGTCCGGACAGAATGGACTGGATATCGGCTTTGGCCGTTACCAGTATTTGCCGCAGGTCATCTTTGGCCCTTTCATCAAGGGACTGCATCGGCGGACGAACCGGCCCGGTAGGCAAGTCATAAAAATCACCGGCAAACTTCGTGCACTGCAAAAGTTGACCGCCGCCTTCAAGAACCGTTGTCAGAGGCAATAGGGCTGACATGATCCGGCGTCCCTTGTCGAAATCCTTGTCTTTCACACAGGCGTCGTAAAGCGCGACGACTTCTTCAGCAAAGAAATTTCCCATCGGCGTGACCCAACTGGTCGCCCCCCAGACAAAAAACTCAAGTGCCTGATCCTCGGCCCCGCAACTGAGCGCGATATCAGGATAATTATTGGCCAGCAGGTGAACACGGTTTATGTCGCCGCTGGCCTCCTTGATCGATTTGAAATTCGGACTTCCGGAAATCCTGGCAAGGTATTCTTCACCCATCATGACGCCCGTGCGTCCGGGATAATTATAAAGCATGATCGGCAGGTTGGCGGCGCGGTCAATCGCGAGACTGTGGATGGCGTGTTCCGCCTCTGTCGGCAAGGAATAGTAGGGTGCGGCAAGCAGCAGGCCATCTGCGCCGGCGTCACGGGCCGCTTCGGCAAACCCGCAGGCACCTGTTGTGCTGATATCATTGACACCGCAGACAAGCGGCACTCGCCCCTTGATAACATCCTTGGAGAATTTGAACTGGCGAACCCGTTCTTCCGGCGTTAGCGCATAAAATTCGCCCGTCGTGCCACCGACAATGACCCCGTGCACGCCCTTTTCGATCATGTACTCGATGACTGCTGCAAAGCCGTCTTCATCGATTGAAAAATCATCATTAAGCGGCGTCATGAGCGGCGGAATAATACCCTCGAAATTCATCTCGTTCTCCATCCTTTTTCTCACTGGAAAGTGTATCCGGATCTTATTTATTCAGTTAGTACACATACTGTATACTAACTGAATTTACAATTGCGTTCAAATTATATTCATGGAATAAGTAACTTTCCCGACAAATTATCGGCATAAACTTGGCTATCGGTTGCATGGAAGACGTCATGGATGAACCCACAAAAAAACCAAAAACCGGTGCACCGCGCACCAGGGGAGAAGGCGCGATACGGGTTTACACCAAACTCCGCGAAGATATTCTTCGCATGGAACTTGCCCCGGGCGAATTGCTTGACGACGTCAAAATCGGAAAGCAGTTCAGCCTTTCCCGCTCGCCCGTTCGTGAAGCCCTGATAAGATTGTCTGCCGAAGGTTTGGTCAAAACCCTGCCGAATAAAAGCACTCTGGTCGCCCCCCTCAACATTGCCGAGTTTTCCCAGTTCATTGATGCGCTGGATTTGATGCAGCGTGTGACGACCCGACTGGCGGCCAAGCTGAGGTCGGATCAGGAACTTCAGAACATCAAGGATCAACAGGCCAAATTTGAAGACGCCGTAGCCAAGCGCGACGTCCTGATGATGATTGAAGCCAACTATGATTTTCATATCGCGATCAGCAAGGCTGGGAAAAATTCGTACTTTACTCAATTCAACGCCCGCCTTCTTGATGAAGGGCGGCGAATGTTGCGGCTTTACTTTCGCTCCTTTGATGACACCCTTCCACCTGAACTTGCTGGCGAACACTACCAACTGATCAAGGCCATTGAAGACCGGGACGAAGAGCTGGCTGAAAAACTTGCTCACCAGCACGCCGTTCAGGTTAGCGATCGTTTCCTCTCTTCGCTTGGCGTTCGTCATACGTCGAGTATGGCGTTAAGCATTGAGGACACCAACTCCTAGTTACCTTGCGAATAACGGGCCGTGGGAGCACCCAGAGAGTCAGTGTCCGGGACGACCCCCAACC
>JAJFIJ010000013.1 GCA_021775105.1 Rhodospirillales bacterium
CGTCATTTTTGGCCGTCGTGCAAATCACGATGTCCATGCCCCTGATCTGATCGACCTGGTCATAATCAATTTCCGGAAACACGATCTGCTCTTTCAAGCCCATGGCGTAGTTACCGTTGCCATCAAAGCTTTTATGGGAAATTCCACGGAAATCCCGAACGCGCGGCAGAGCAATGTTGACCAACCGGTCAAGAAACTCATACATCCTCTCACGGCGGAGTGTGACTTTGCAGCCGACAATCATGCCATCACGGAGTTTGAATGCAGCAATTGACTTTTTGGCCTTGGTAATGACCGGTTTCTGGCCGGAAATACGGGTCATATCGTCAACGGCACCATTGATTTTCTTTTTGTCCTGGGAGGCTTCGCCCACACCCATGTTGATAACAATCTTTTCCAACTTGGGTACTTCCATGACATTTTTATAGCCGAACTCTTCAGTAAGAGCCCCGCGTATGGTGTTTTGATATTCGTCTAGTAAACGTGACATATCTATCTGTCCTCTCAGGAATCGATGACTTCGCCGGACCGCTTGGCAAAGCGGACCTTGCGACCGTCTTCCAGGACTTTGATACCGATACGGGTCGGTTTGTTGTCCTTGGGATCAGTCAGCGCGAGGTTCGATACATGAATAGTTGCTTCCTTCTCGACAATGCCACCGGCATTTCCGCCTGAAGGACGGGTGTGACGTTTGACCACGTTTACACCCTGTACAATGGCACGATCACGCTTGGGGAAAACCTTGACAACATCTCCGGTTTTTCCTTTGTCGCGTCCGGCCAGTACTGCAACCTGATCGCCTTTTTTAATTCGTGCGGCCATCACAACACCTCCGGTGCCAAAGAGATAATTTTCATATACTTCTTGGCGCGCAGTTCACGGGTGACCGGGCCAAAGATACGGGTTCCGATTGGTTCGCCCTGCTTGTTGATCAGCACGGCAGCATTGCTATCGAACCGGATGGCCGTTCCGTCAGCACGACGGATGTCCTTCGCGGTGCGAACCACGACAGCATTCAGGACTTCACCCTTTTTCACGCGGCCGCGCGGTATAGCCTCTTTGACTGTGACGACAATAACATCGCCAACAGAGGCATATCTGCGTTTCGAGCCACCCAGGACTTTGATGCACTGCACCCGCCGGGCTCCCGAATTATCCGCGACCTCAAGGTTGGTTTCCACTTGGATCATTTTCTATTTCCTTCTGTGTTCAGACGGTCCCCTCAGGAGGCGTCTGAAACAACTTCCCATCTTTTACTTTTGGAGATCGGGCGACATTCACGAATGCTGACCAGATCACCAATTTTACACGTATTGTCTTCATCATGTGCCGCGTACTTTTTCGAACGCTTGATGAATTTCTTATAGAGCGGATGCATGACGCGGCGTTCGACCTTGACCGTGACCGTCTTTTCCGTTTTGTCGCTAACCACGACACCTTGTAAAACTCGTTTCGGCATTGTGCCTACTCCCTAACCTTAGGACGCCATCTGGGCGGCGCTGGTGCGCTGACCCAAAACGGTCTTGATACGTGCGATATCACGGCGCACCTGACGGACACGGGCAGTATTTTCAAGCTGTCCGCTGGCGGTCTGAAAACGCAGATTGAACGCTTCCTTACGCAAGCCCAGGAGCTGTTCTTTCAACTCGTCATCGCTTTTTGTGTGTACTTCTTCAGCTTTCATGGCCCTAGCCCTCTTCACCGACACGCGTTACGAACTTGGTGCGCACCGGTAATTTTGCGGCGGCGAGTTCAAACGCGCGGCGTGCAATTTCCAACGGCACACCATCAACTTCAAACATGATCCTGCCCGGTTTGACTCTGGCGACCCAGAATTCCGGCGTTCCCTTACCTTTACCCTGACGAACTTCGGCAGGTTTTTTGGAAACTGGCACATCGGGAAAGATGCGGATCCAGACTTTACCGGCACGCTTCATGTGACGGGTCATGGCACGACGGGCGGCTTCGATCTGACGGGCAGTAACCCGATCAGGTGTCATCGCTTTCAATCCGTAAGAACCAAAATTCAGCGTGTAACCGCCTTTTGCATTTCCGTGAATCCGCCCTTTATGGGCTTTACGGAATTTTGTACGTTTCGGGCTCAGCATTTTTCGTCTTCCTTAAAATTCGGCCATGCGCGTTAGCGGGCAGGCTGCTGTTCCTGAGCGAGTTTGTCCATGGCCATCGGGTCGTGTTCCATGATGTCGCCTTTGTAAATCCAGACTTTGACGCCAGTCGCACCGTAGGTGGTGAATGCAGTCGACTCACCGTAATCAATGTTGGCGCGAAGCGTATGCAACGGAACGCGACCTTCGCGATACCATTGAATACGGGCAATTTCAGCTCCGCCAAGACGGCCACCGCAGTTGATCCGGATACCACCAGCGCCCATCCGCATGGCGGACTGAACTGCGCGCTTGAGAGCACGACGAACCGTGACACGGCGTTCAAGCTGCTGGGCGATGTTTTCGGAAACCAACTGGGCTTCGATTTCGGGTTTGCGAACTTCGACAATATTCAGATGAACATCGGATTTTGTCATTTTCGCAATTTCAGCGCGAAGCTTCTCAATATCCGCACCTTTTTTGCCGATCACAACGCCTGGACGGGCGGTGTGAATGGTCACACGGGCCTTTTTCGCCGGGCGTTCGATCAGCACCTTGGAGATACCGGCCTGAACCAGTTTCTTCTGAAGGTATTTGCGAATCTTCAGATCCTCATGAAGAAGATCAGCATAATTACCATCTGCGTACCAACGGGAATCCCAGGTCCGGTTTACACCAAGACGCAATCCGATTGGATTAACTTTCTGTCCCATTACGCTGTCTCCTCACGCTCACGGACGATGACCCGGATGTTACTGAAAGGTTTCAGTATGCGACCGGTCCGGCCACGGGCGCGGGCACGCCAACGTTTCATTACAATATCTTTACCGACGCTGGCTTCGGCAACATACAGCCGGTCGACGTCCAGCTGATGGTTGTTTTCGGCATTGGCAATCGCGCTTTCCAGAACCTTCTTGACGTCCTGTGCGACCCGACGATGAGAAAACGTCAATTCGGCAATGGCCTTTTCACAGTCGGAGCCGCGAATAGTCTGCGCAACACGATTGAGTTTCTGCGGGCTGGTACGAATGTGCTTGGCGAATGCCATTGCTTCGTTGTCAGCCAGGGCGCGTTCAGCAGATTTCTTACCCCTGACTAGCCCCTCTTCGCTTTCTTGTCAGCAGCGTGGCCGATGTAGGTACGTGACGGTGAAAATTCACCGAACTTATGACCGATCATATCTTCGGTAACGAGTACCGGAATGAACTTGTGGCCGTTATAGACGCCGAACGT
>JAJFIJ010000121.1 GCA_021775105.1 Rhodospirillales bacterium
CAAAACACTGGACAAAGGGCCGCAACGTCTTCGCGTTGAAAGGTCCCACTTAGCGCCGGTTTTACGTGGAGGCAAGCAGTCCAAATCCGACCACGACCGCGTTACGGAACGCGATGGCGACGCTTTTCGCAGGCTTTGGCATGTGGGTCAAGAGTTTTGAGAAAATGCCGTTTCAGGCAAAAACCACCGGCCTGCTGCGGAATTAACCGAATTTATTCATCGCCATCAATCCCGCCAACCGAACGGGCCAGATCGAGCAGGCGTTTGCGGATAACCGGGTCCGGAATTCGGTAATAGGCGCGTACCAGTTCCAGCGTTTCGCGGCGCGCCATCGGGTCGCGGTCAATGGCATCCTGCCCGCCGTCAGACAGGCCTGCCTGTTGCCCCTCCGGTGTTTTCAGCTCTTCTGGCATGTCTTCGAAAAAAAATGATACGGGAATTTCCAGAATACAACTGAACTGGTACAGGCGGCTGGCACCGATACGATTGGTGCCGCGCTCATATTTCTGAATTTGCTGAAACGTCAGGCCGACCGCCTCACCCAGCTTTTCCTGACTGATCCCAAGCAGCGCGCGGCGTTGGCGCAGGCGATGCCCCACATGCATATCCACCGGATTTGATACACCCGGTGGTAATTTGTCGTATTGCAGCAGGTCTCGTCCTGTGCCCTTTGCCATCGTCTATTCCTTATTGTACGGCTTCATTGGTAATGAGCCCAAAGGCCAAATCTGTCAACCGTCATGCCCTCCCGGACGAGCTTGCGCGGCGCGCCGTACCGACAACAAAATCCCGCCGCCGACGGCCCCCAGCACCAGCACCAGCGTAACCCAGTCACCAAACCGCCCATAAAGCGGGCGCTCTGACAGATGTTTGGGCAACCCGGAATCGACGACGCCTTCGAGCCCCAGGTCAAGGCGCTCGCCAACCCGGCCATACGCGTCAACGACGGCCGAAATCCCTGTATTGGCAACCCGAACCAGCGGCAAACCCATTTCAATGGCACGAAATCGAACGGCGGCAAAGTGCTGATAAGGCCCGGCCGACATCCCGAACCAGGCATCATTGGTGACATTCAGCAACCATTTGGGTTCGCTCCCCAATGACCTTACCTCAGCCGGAAAAATAGCTTCGTAACAGATCAGCGGGGCGACAGCCGGAAGGCCTGGCAAAGTCCAGACCCGCGCGCCGCTACCGGGAGAAAAGTCAACCCGCCCAGCCGTCAGTTTGGAGAAGCTCAGGATATCCCGGTACGGCACATACTCGCCAAAGGGAACCAGATGGATCTTATCGTAAACCGCGGCAATGGTGCCATCCGGCGAAATCGCGTGCAGAGCATTCCAGTAGACCGGGTTGGCTGTGCCGGGCGGGCTCGAACGGGGCGCGCCCGTAATGATGTATCCATCTTTCGGGGCAATCGCGCCGAGATAAGATAACAGGCGACGATCATGGGCGAGATTGAACGGAACCGCCGTTTCCGCCCAGATGACATGGGTCGGCGGTATTCCGTCTTTCGCTGCCCTGAGGCTGAGCTCGACCTGCTTTTTCACATGCCCGGCCTTGTATCCCGACTTCCATTTCAGACGTTGGGGAATATTGGGTTGCACCAGACGCAACTTTACACCTTCAACATATTCCGTTCCGGTCGACGACAATCGCATCATCCCACCGCCCCAGATCAGGGCGAGCCCCAAGACCGACAACCCGATTGCAGCAAGTCCTGAAGATAACCGCCCGGTGTCCGCCAGAACCGTCGGCATGGCGGCAACAAGAACGGTCACCAGCCCCAATCCGTAAACCCCGCCATAGGCAGCAAACTGCATCATGCTGTCGGAAAACGCCCAGACGGTGCCTATCAGATTCCACGGAAACCCGGTAAACAGCCAGCTTCGGACCCATTCAACAGCAACCCACAGACCCGCCAGAACAAAAACCCGGGCAATCGCGCGCAATTCAAATTTTCGAAAGATCGACCAGCTGGCAAGGCTCACAAGCCCGGTGAACAGGGCGATTCCGGCGGCCAACCCCAGTACGGCAAAAGGAGCCAACCAGCCATATCTGGCGGCGTCAACCAGAAAGGCATGGCCGACCCAGTAAAAGCCAACAGCAAAATGACCTACACCAAAGGCCCAACCCATCAAAAACGCCCCGCGCAGGCGTTCACTTGAGATCAGCAGCCACAACAATCCGGTAAATCCCGGCACCAGCAGAAACACCAGATGGAAGGGGGCCATTGCCCCACCCGCAAGCACGCCGCAAAAAACGGCGAGCGCAATGCGTCGCGTTTTTGGCAATTCGCCAAGACCATTGCACCAGTGCCCGAGCGCCGAAATCATCAGGAAGCGGAGTCCTGCCCAGGCTGAATCTGGGCTGATCTTCTGAGACGAAGGCGCTTGATCCGCCGGGGGTCGGCGTCCAGCACCTCAAATTCAATCCCGGAAGAATGGTGGATCAGCTCGCCACGAACCGGAACATGCCCGGCGATGGAAAAAACAAGCCCGCCCAGCGTATCGAGATCCTCACGCTCGTCTTCATTAAGAATATCACCCAGTTCCGCCTCCAGCGCTTCGATGGTGACGCGGGCGTCCGCCTCATATCCGCCGTTTGATGTGCGGGTCATTTGCGGCTCGTCGCTGGTATCGTGCTCATCTTCAATTTCGCCAACAATTTCCTCAACCAGGTCCTCGATTGTCACCAGGCCATCAATACCGCCGAACTCATCGACGACCAGCGCCATGTGCGAGCGCCGGACCCGCATTTCCAGCAACAGTTCCAGCACCTGCATGGATGGTGAGACAAACAGGATTTTCCGGAGAATTTTTGAGGGCTCAAAATCCTTCTCGGCGCTTCGCCAGGCCAGCACATCCTTGGCATGAATGAAGCCAACGCTGTCATCCATGTCTTCCTTATAGACCGGCAGGCGTGAATGACCTTCGCGGGTGATCACATCAATAACTTCGCTGAGCGGCGTTTCGAGATCAATTCCAACGATATCGGCACGCGGCACCATTACGTCATGAACGGTCCGGTCACGGAGCTCAAGGATATTGGCAAGCAGCAGGCGCTCGTCTGCATTAATCGGTAATTCCGCTTCTTCCCGTTCTTCAATCAACTCATCCAGCGTGTCCCGTACCGAAGCTTCGCCATTGCCGGTGCGGAAAAGCGTTTTGAAAAAATGTCTGAAGCCCGATGCTGATGACGGGGCGTCCCCGTTCTGAGTGGCCGGAGCGGAAGGAGTGTTATTCATTTTCACTTGCCTTCGCCGGCACCGTTGGTTCCGTCAGGACATAAGGGTTAGCGACCCCCATATTCGCCAGCGCCCTGATTTCCAGTGTCTCCATCTCACTCGCATCCCGTTCGATCTCGTGATCATATCCCATCAAATGCAACGTACCATGCACAATCATGTGAGCCAGATGCGCCTCCAGGGTTTTGTTTTCCGATCTGGCTTCTCCTTCCACAGTCTCGAATGCAACGATAACGTCACCCAGCAATACCGGAGCCCCCGATGGTTGACCAGCGCGCCCGTCTTCATCAAGGCTGGCGAACGACAGCACATTGGTCGGTTTGTCAATTCCCCGGTAATCACGGTTGAGGTCATGAATGTGATGATCGTTGCTGAGAACAACTGCAACTTCCGCACGGTGCGCGGCAATCCGGGTGCCGTCGGCAACCGCCACCTCAAACCCGGCGCGGGCCGCCTGCTGGCATAGAGATTCCGGATCGGTGCACTTCTGTGTCCACATCACATCTGGTATCAGGACATCTGTGTCGAGATCTGTCTCAAAATCCGGGGTTGCCGGATCAGTTGCCGGTTTGGGTTTCATTTTTTCTTTCGGGTTCAGTTTCGTAACGTGCGCCCTGACCGCGTCGGCTTTCGATAGAACTGTAGGCGTGAACAATGCGCGCGACCAGGCGGTGACGCACAACATCTTCTTCGCCAAATGTAATAAAATTGACGCCATCAACGCCCGTCAGAACATCCCAGGCATCGCGCAGACCCGAGCGGATGCCGCGCGGCAGATCAACCTGACTGAGGTCGCCGGTAATCACCATGCGGGAATGTTCGCCAAGGCGCGTCAAAAACATCTTCATCTGCACAGCGGTCGTATTTTGCGCTTCATCAAGAATAACAAATGCGTTGGCCAGAGTGCGGCCCCGCATGAAGGCCAGCGGTGCGACCTCGATCTCACCACTTTCCAGACGCTTGGCAACCTGCTCAGCTGGCATCATGTCGTGCAGCGCGTCGTAGAGCGGGCGCAAATAGGGGTCGACTTTTTCGCGCATGTCGCCCGGCAAAAAGCCAAGCTGCTCACCGGCCTCAACAGCCGGTCGTGACAGAATAATCCGGTCAACATCACCTGAAACCAGACGTTCAACAGCCTTGGCAACGGCAAGATATGTTTTTCCCGTTCCCGCCGGGCCCTGGGCAAAAACGAGTTCGGCACTTTCAATGGCGTTCAGGTAATCGGCCTGCATTGATGAGCGTGGGGAAATTCGACGGTTTCTGGTAACAACAGTGATGTCGCCATCGCTGACACTTCCGTTGGGTGCTTTGACCATACGAATCGCCGCGTCAATCTCGGCGCGCTCAACCTCAAGGCCGCGTTCAAGTCGTGCATAAAGGTGGTCGAGCACCGTGCAGATGGAATTTACGGTGTCTGTTGACCCGGTAATGTTAACCTCATTGCCGCGCGCGTGGATACTGCCACCCAGCTTCTGCTCGACCCGCGTCAAGTGCGAATGGTGTGATCCGAACAGTTGCTGAACGAGACCGTTTTCAGAAAAAACCCGCGTTGCCGAGACAATATCCGCCGCGCCGCTGTTGTTTGCTTTTGCCGGTTTTGCCGACCGCTTTTTGTTAGAAGCCCTTTTTACCGTCACCCGGTTGCCCTCGTTTCCATTATCTCTCCTTCGGTATTTTCAGCTGTTGCCAGCCGCGCGCCAAGGCTGTTGCCATGTGCACTGACAATTTCCAGATCAACGATCTCGCCCAGCTTTTCAGGACCAATCTCGACATGAACCGCCTGCATGTAGGGACTGCGGCCAATCAATTGGCCATCGTGGCGTCCGGGCCGGTCGAGCAGAACATCGAACCGCCGCCCGACACAATCGTCGTTGAAGGCACGTTGCTGAACGTTCAACATGTCCTGCAAGACCTTCAGGCGTTCGGATTTTATATCTTCGGGCACCTGAAGTTCATGAACGGCGGCTGGCGTGCCGGGGCGTGGGCTGTATTTGAAAGAGTAGGCTTGAACGAAGCCAATTTCATCAATTAGGTCGAGGGTGTCCTGAAAATCGCGATCAGTTTCGCCGGGAAATCCAACAATGAAATCTGACGACAGGGCAATATCCGGGCGCGCCACCTTCAGTCTGTCAACCAGACGGCGGTAGTCATCTGCACCGTGGCGCCGGTTCATGCCCTGCAACACTCGGTCAGAACCGGACTGCACTGGCAGATGCAAAAAGGGCATCAATTCAGGCACGTTCTTGTGGGCGGCGATCAGCTGATCATCAACTTCCGCCGGATAGGAGGTGGTGTAGCGGATGCGGTCAACACCAACGATTCCAGCGACCTCTTCGATTAGGCGCCCCAGCCCCCACTCGCCGCCACCGGCAATCAGACCGTGATAATTGTTGACGTTCTGCCCAAGCAGCGTCAGCTCACGTGCGCCTGACGCCGCCAGTCGCCGGGCCTCCGCCAGAACATCATCGACGGCGCGGGAATATTCGGCACCGCGCGTATAGGGCACAACACAGAACGTACAGAACTTGTCGCACCCTTCCTGAACGGTCAGAAACGCCGAATAACCCTCCCTGACTTCGGGTGCGGGAAGGTGGTCAAACTTGGAATCGGCCGGGAAATCGGTTTCCAGAACATTGCCGGTACCGCGATGCGCCCGGGCGATCATTTCCGGCAGCTTGTGATATGTCTGTGGTCCGAAAACCATGTCGACATAAGGCGCGCGGCGAATGATTTCTTCACCTTCGGCCTGGGCAACACAACCACCGACGGCCAGAATCATCTGCTTTCCGGCGGCTTTGCGATCTGATTTCCTGAACTTCAGGCGGCCCAGTTCCGAATATACCTTCTCTGCCGCCTTCTCGCGGATATGGCAGGTATTGAGGATGACAAGATCTGCGTCATCCGGCGTATCGACCAGGCCATAACCAAGCGGCCGGAGAACGTCACTCATGCGCTCGGCATCGTAAACGTTCATCTGACATCCGTAGGATTTGATATAGAGTTTTTTAGCCGCTTGGGAGTTGGACGTCATACGCCGCCTATTGATCCTGATCCAGTGGCACGCAATAGAGTTCCAGCCTGTGGCCGACCAGCCGCATGCCATTTTCCCGGGCGATCTGCTCTTGAAGACGTTCGATCTCGTCGCTCTGAAACTCGACAACCTTGCCCGACTTCATGTCAATCAGGTGATCATGATGGTCTTCCGTCACCTCTTCATAGCGCGATCGCCCATCACCAAAATCATGGCGCTCGATGATGTCCGCCTCTTCAAACAGCCGCACGGTACGATAAACCGTGGCGATCGAAATGCGCTCGTCTATGGCATTGGACCGGCGATGCACCTCCTCGACATCGGGGTGATCTTCGGCATCAGACAGAACACGGGCGATGACGCGCCGCTGCTCCGTCATTTTCATGCGCTTTGCAATACAGGCTTCTTCAATACGGGACGGCGTCATCGAAATTCTGAACTCCACGGAGACGGGCTGATCCCGGACAGTATAGACCGTTTTGTAAAACTGTCACACAGATCGCGCAATTCGTCAGCTTTTTCCGGATTTTCTGGGCTTGGTGCCCAATCCAATTTTTTTCGCCAGATTGGAGCGGTGTTTGGCGTAGTTGGGGGCAACCATGGGGTAATCGGCACCAAGACCCCAACGGTCCCGATATTGATCGGGCGTCATGTTGTAGGCCGTTTTCAAATGCCGTTTCAGCATCTTCAGTTTTTTGCCATCTTCCAGACAGATAATATAGTCCGGGAAAATTGACCTTTTGGGAGAAACTGCCGGACGCGGCTTTTCAGGTGCCGCTGGCGAGGTCTCAACATTTGCAAGTGTCTGGAAAACACTCTGAATAAGTTGCGGGAGGTCACCCGGAGCCAGTGTATTGTTCGATGCGTGGGCAGCGACAATTTCCGTTGTTAGTTCCAGTAATTCACTCTGGCTCGGCTTTTCTGTCATATGATGGGTTCCCAGTTAACAACTAAACATCTGATGGCAAATACGAATTTGTTCGTAAAGAATAACACAAACTTTATATTTTTATTTAAATAATCGTTTTTTCTCTTCATTCGGGCTTTATATATAGGAAAGGATATTTCCCCGGCAAGAACATAAGTTAAATACATGACTGAAACAGCCCCATCCCCAGACTCTGATTTCTTTATCGATATAACCAAAGAAGTTTGTCCGATGACCTTCGTCAAAACCAAGCTGGCTTTGGAGAAGCTTCGACCCGGCGACGTTCTTGAGGTCCGCCTCAAAGGCAAGGAGCCCCTGAACAATGTTCCGCGATCAGCGGTTGATCACGGCAACAAGGTGGTTTCGCTGGAGCGCGAAGACGGTGATCAGCCTGACGACGGCATCCACCGGCTGATGATTCTGAAAGAATAACGAGGCCGTGGTCAAGGGCGGAGGCGGCCACCGTTTTTTGGCACAACGGCGTCGGGTGGGCGGAGATAAAGCGGTCGTAATTCCCGCATCGGTAAATTTGCCCGCATGTTTTCGGTCGCCAGAGCGGCAACATGTCCAGCATCCGGAATGCCGCAAGCAAGACCTGTCCACACGGAAAAACCGGCGCCATCGAAATGGTTTATCGATCTGTCTGCGGCGTCACCAATCAGGGTTGCCGGCCCCTTGAGCCCGGATCCGGAAATCCACGCGGCAAGATCGCTGGTCGCGACCGCCTCAACATCCCGAACAGGCTGACCCTCTTCTGCGAAGGCCTGAAGATAAACATCATCGCGGCGTGAATCGAGGGCAACAATAACACTGCCCAGGTCGGGATCCTGCAATCTGGCACCGTAGGCCAGGGCTTCCATTGTCGACACGCCCGCAGCCTTGATGCCACTGGCAAGCGATAACCCAAGCGCTGTCGAGATGGCGATGCGCAGCCCGGTGAAGGCACCAGGCCCGACGGTTACGGCGATCAGATCAAGATCACCGGCCTCCAGTCCGGCTTCATCAAAAACCTCTTCGACCATCGGCATCAGCACTTCGGACTGACCACGGCTCATCTCTTGATAGCGGCGGGCGCGAACGATGCCATCAAGGCAAACAGCCGCAGAACAGGCGAAGGTTGCACTATCCAGCCCCAGAACTTTCATTTTGATCGCTTGCCTGTCTGGCAAATATAATCTGGCAACATGGCACATGCCTTGTATTTGACTTTCGTTGGCGCAAATAATATTCCGGTAGTACAGAAAATAAAAGCTGACACAGCTACGGAACAGAAATGACTGCTGGAAAATATACGCATTCGGACGAGGCGCGGCGCTGGCGATCGGTACTTGGACTGGTATTAGGCGTTGGTCTGCTGATGCCAGGCGGTGTCGCGGCACAATCAACAGGGACCAATGATCTCGCGCGGTCATCCGCCGTTGTTGTCATGTACCACCGTTTTGGCGAAGATGATTATCCATCAACCAACACAACACCGGAACAGCTCGACGCCCATATTGCCGAACTTAAATCCGGTCCCTACACCGTGTTGCCGCTGAATGAAATTGTCGAAAAATTGCGAGATGGTTCGCCGTTGCCTGAGCGGACGGTCGGCATCACAATTGATGACGCCTATCGCTCCATTTACACGGAAGCCTGGCCCAGGTTCCAGAAGGCCGGATTGCCGTTTACCGTTTTTGTTTCTACTGCCCAGGTCGACCAGGGGTCGTCCAAGAACCTGACCTGGGATCAGATCAGGGAGATGCGTGCAGGTGGCGGCGTTGATATCGGCCACCACACGGTAAACCATCTACACATGCCGAAAGCCGATGCGGCGCGCAATGGCGTCGAAATCAGGAACGCCTCGGCTAGATTTGCAAAAGAACTCGGCGATGTCCCGCCGCTGTTTTCCTACCCTTATGGAGAAACCAGCCTTGAAATCAGCGCCGCCGTTCGCGAGGCGGGATTCAGGGCCGCCTTTGGTCAGCATTCCGGCGCAATTGGCGGCATGGACGATTTGTATAACCTGCCGCGCTTCGCCATGAACGAAAAATATGGCGACCTTGCGCGCTTTCGTATGGCCGTAAACGCCCTCGCTCTGCCGGTTCAGGACATAACCCCGGCGGAACATCTGATCGGTGAACGCAACCCGCCGGCCATCGGCTTTACATTACGCAAGGAATTGCCTGGCCTGAATGAACTGGCCTGCTTCACATCGCACGACGGCAAGGCACAGCTTGAACGGTTGGGTCCGTTACGTGTGGAGGTTAGGGTCATCAAACCATTTCCCAAGGGTCGCACGCGACTGAACTGCACCCTGCGCGGGACCGGCGGACGCTGGCACTGGTTGGGACGGCAGTTTTTAAAAATCAACTGAGCGGATTGGGTTAACTGTAGCTCTGGGGTGTTTTTTCGGTGAAACCGGGTTCACTCGAAATGCCCTACCCGATTGATATCACCACAAAGCGATGCTCGCAAATGTGTCCATTTGCTCCGGTTTTGGCTAGATAACCGAGCGGATATCGGTCGTCTTGATCAGCCGTGCCCCATCCAGCCGCCGCAGCTTGTTGGCACTGATGATTGCACGCAGCGTCTTGACGTATTCTTCGCCGCGTTCGGAATAACTGGTCAGTTGCTCAGCCAGTTTCATACCGTCCAGAGCCTGACCGTCCTGACGCAACTGGTAACGCCGTGCACGCAAATGACGATAGGCGCGATGGGAATTCAGGTTTCGGGCATAAGCGCGCACCGACTGAAGCAGACTGTCAAACGCCCTGATCTTATGGGTTTTACCGTCGTCGCGATTTTTCGGAACAATGGCGTTTGGCGAACTTGCCCAAGTCCACTGACCAAACAGGGCGTTGCCTTCACGGATAAACCGCGACGTGCCCCAACCGCTTTCTTCAACCGCCTGCGCCAGCGCCAGTGACGGCGGAATCAGGTCGACCCGCGTGATCAACGACTTCATATCGCCGCGTCTGGTTTTGTAGCGCTCGGCCATGACAATCAGCCACAGACGGTCAACCGGGCCAATTTTATTGCCGCGCTTTTTAGCGTCGATCAGGTCACCAAGGCGTTTACGGTCTTTGGCTATTTCCTCATTGACCTGCAAGACCAGCGGCAGGACGGTTTTGAAAAACAGCCCCTTGCGCTTTTTCGATTCGCGTATCTTGCCAAGATCGCCCGGCATGCTGGCCAGAAACACGCGCGGAACTTCTGTTTTTCCGGCACCTATCGAGTCGAGGTCATATCCCAGCTGGGTAAAGGTACGTTCCAGAACGGCAGCAGTATTGACCGGGCGAATGACGTGGCCGGCATCTGGCGAACGCACCTCAACACCATCCAGCAGGGCTTCAGAGCCGCGCGCCTTGACGGGAAGAAATTTCGGCCTGTTCACTTCCGTCAGGTCAAGTCTGGCTTTCGGCAGTTCCAGCACGGCTTTTGGTGAGGCCGTTTCACTGGCTGGCGGATTTATCAGTGCGACAACCAGCAGGATGGCGACCAGGCCAAATACCGAGCCCAATGCGCAACGTTCAAAAATCCGTGTCATAGCCTTGTCATGTCCGTGTCAGAAAGCGCCGTATCCGACAGCGCCCGAGCATCGCTCATCCAATTAAAACCTGTATATCCTGGGAATGGACCGTGTGTTCAAATCCCCCAACATGAACCCGACGGAACCTGTGGCCGACACTCTGTGAGTGATGCGCTGCATAACACACCTGAATCACAAAATCCAGTTGATAAACAATTTTGTTGCAACGCAACATATATATTGCACTGCAGCATATTTGTCAATAGCGGACGTTACCGGCTGCCGTTCTCAAAACAGCGCCTATTCGACCGCCCGCACTTCCTGCACTTCCGGCACATAATAGCGCAGCATGTTTTCGATGCCATGCTTCAGGGTCGCTGTCGAACTGGGGCAACCGGCGCAGGCACCCTGCATGCGGAGATAAACAACGCCCTCCTCAAATCCGTGATAGATGATGTCACCACCGTCCTGGGCAACGGCCGGGCGCACGCGGGTATCAATCAGTTCCTTGATCTGGCGAACCACACCGTCATCATCAGCGTCGTCACTTTCACCACTGTCATGCGATCCGTCAATGACCGGACGTCCGGACTGGAAATGCTCCATAATGGCACCGAGTATCAGCGGTTTCATAATGTCCCAGTCCCGGCCATCAGTCTTGGTGACGGTCACAAAATCGGCACCGAGGAACACCCCGGCAACGCCATCGGTGGCGAATAGATTTAACGCCAACGGCGACGTGGACGCCTCTTCAACAGTCGGGAAATTCGCTGTTCCTTTTTCCATAACGGCCTGACCCGGAAGGAATTTCAAGGTTGCCGGGTTGGGCGTGCTTTCGGTCTGAATGAACATGTTGATCCCTCTTTCGCTCAGCGTCATCAACGCCACTGGTTTATCGTGCTTATCCTAAATGGGCTTTACCGCGCTTGCGGGCAAGGCCGAAATCAAAAATAATCCACTCGTCACGCTCGCAGGAAGCCGACCACTTCTTGCACTTCGGCCATAATTGGCGCGGAAATATCCCGCGCCTTTTCGGCCCCTTTGCGTAAAATGCCATCGACGAATTCGGGTTCGGCCATCAGCCGGCGTGTTTCATCCTGAATGGGCGCAAGCTTGTCGACCGCGAGGTCCGCAAGGGCAGGTTTGAATTGACCAAAACCCTTGCCGCCGAATTCACCAAGCACCTGCTCGACGGTGCTGTCGTTGAGCGCCGCGTATATACCCACCAGATTGGCCGCTTCCGGCCGTTCCCTGAGCCCCGCCATGTCATCCGGCAGGGGTTCGGGGTCGGTTTTGGCTTTGCGGATTTTTCTGGCGATGGCATCCGTATCATCGGTCATTGAAATGCGTGAGGCTTCCGAAGGGTCGGATTTGCTCATTTTTTTCATGCCGTCACGAAGCGACATGACCCGCGTTGCCTCGCCAAAGATCAGGGGCTCGACTATCGGGAAAACCTCGGCACCAAAATCATGGTTGAACTTGGCCGCGATATCGCGACACAGCTCAAGATGCTGCTTCTGGTCTTCGCCGACCGGAACATGGGTCGCCTTGTAGGCAAGAATGTCGGCGGCCATCAGGTTCGGGTAGGCATACAGGCCGACGGATGCCCGCTCGCGGTCCTTGCCTGCCTTTTCCTTGAACTGGGTCATCCGGTTAAGCCAGCCGAGACGCGCCACACAGTTGAAAATCCAGGCCAGCTCGGCATGGGCTGAAACCTGACTTTGGTTGAAGATGATATTGCGTTCTGAATCGACACCGGCGGCGATCATTGCCGCCGTCACTTCGCGGGTATTGGCGCGAAGTTCAGCCGGGTCCTGCCAGACCGTAATGGCGTGCATGTCAACAACACAGAAAATGCACTCATATTCATCCTGCAGGCGCACCCAGTTGCGGATGGCTCCGAGATAATTGCCGAGATGCAGATTACCGGTTGGCTGGACGCCAGAAAAAATCCGTTTCATATCGAACCCTTGTGTCGGGGGGTCACCCCTGATCAAATTCCTGAAGTTATAAGCGTTTTGAAAGCCGCCGTTTTATGGCCCGCAGGACCCTAAGGGTCAAGCCGCATCGCCGGAACTTCTGAGACCCTTGAGGTCTCGCCAGCTTGCGGCCCCGAGAATCTGGGCGAGTACGGCAAAAACCGTCAGCCCGCCGCCGACCAGCAGAACCAGCGCCAGCGCCGGTTCGAACCCGGCACCACTGAGCATCGGCGCGAGAAAGCCCGCCGCATAATAAAGCCCCGCCGCCATCACCGCGCTGGCAATAAGGACACGAATGGCACGGCGTTTAAGCCGGATATCGAATTTCAGGTGCCCGCGATTTTTCAGCACCAGCCCCAGACCAAGCGCATTCATCCATGCCGCCAGAGAGGACGCCAAAGCAATACCGACATGTCCCCAGATCTGCATGAGGATCAGATTGAGAACAATGTTGGCGAGCATCGCAGCGGCAGCTATGCGCACGGGCGTCGATGTGTCTTCGCGGGCAAAGAACCCCGGCGCCAGAACCCTGATCAGGACATAGGCCGGAAGACCGGTAGCGTAGGCAGCAAGTGCACCCGCCGTTGCCAGACTGGCATTGGCATCGAAGGCACCCCGCTCAAACAGCACGGACACGATCGGCAACGGAATGGCGACGAGGGCCAAAGCCGCCGGCAGGGTCAGCAGCAGGGCAAACTCAAGTCCTCTGTTCTGGCTGTGCATGGCGGCGTCTTCCTGACCCGCCGTCAATTGTCGCGACAGCATTGGCAACAGCGCCGTTCCAACGGCGACGCCAACGACCCCCAACGGAAGCTGGGTCACCCGGTCCGCGTAATAGAGATACGAGACCGCCCCATCCGAAACCAGTGTCGCAAGAATGGTTCCGATCAGCAGATTGATCTGATAAAGACTGGCGCCAAAGACAACCGGCAGGATCCGTTTGCCAAGAAGGCGCACCTTCGGGCTCAGACGGGGGCGGACAAAACCAACGGAAAACCCTTCTTTGCGGCAATGATAGGCCAGCCATAAAAACTGGATCACACCGGCCGCACTGACCGCCCAGGCCAGCGCATGTCCGGGCGTTTCGGCCTCGGCACCAAAGACCAGCAAAGCGGTGATAAAGGTCAGGTTCAACAACACTGGTGCTGCGGCAGCTGCAGCAAAACGGTGGACTGAATTCAGCACCCCGCTTTGCAACGAGACCAGAGAGATAAAAAACAGATAGGGAAAGGCAATGCGTGACAATTCCGTCGCCAGCTCCATCTTGCCGGCGACCTGATCAAACCCCGGGGCCAGAACAATCATCGCCCACGGCATAACAATTTCTATCGCAGCAACAAAAATAGCCAGGATGAGGGCGAGGACGCTAAACGCCTGATTGGCAAACTGACGCGCGGGATGTTCACCGTCTTTTTCCAGAAGGCTGGAAAAAATTGGCACGAACGCGGCGCTGAATGCGCCTTCGGCGAACAGGCGTCGAAACAGGTTGGGAAACCGGAAAGCAACGAAGAAGGCATCGGCAATCATCCCGGCGCCCAGAAAATTAGCGATCAGGATATCGCGGATAAATCCGAATACCCGGCTCAACATGGTAAAGCCGCCGATGGTGGAAATGGCGCGGATCAGGTTCATCAACCCTCAATAACGGTTTTTTATGGCAACGAAAAGGCGGGGGCGGGGTGTTTATTTCATACGGGTGTCGGGCGTTCAGTTTGTGGCTTGGCCTTTGGCCCTGGTTTGCCTTTGGCTTTGGATTTCTTTTCCTGGTCAGCCACATCACCGCCAACGACCTTGAGCAAACCTGTACGAACGGTATCAATCTTGCTGTCGCTCATCACCTTCAGGCCGAAGACGTCCTTCACATAGAAGACGTCGACCACCCGCTCGCCATATGTTGAAATGTGAGCGCTGGAGATTTGTAATCCGCCTGCCGTCAGGCTGGCGGTCAACTCATAAAGCAGGCCACGCCGGTCCTTGCCATTGATTTCAATGACGGTATGGCTTTGGCTGGCCTTGTTATCGATCAGGACTCTCGGTGGAACCCGAAACGCCCGTGTGCGGCTGGGCAAAGCCGCTTTCTGGGCCTTCGCCAGTTCGCGTTTGGGATTGAACTTGCCCTGAATGGCATCCTCAACACGCTTGCGAAACCGTTCGAAATCCCGCCCGCCGCCAAACGCCTTGCCCGAAGCGTCCTGCGCCCAGAATGAATCGAGCGCCATGCCATTGTTCAGGGTCTGGATTTTGGCATCAACCACCGACGCGCCCGCCAGCGCCATGGCACCGGCGATGGCGGCAAACAGGCCCGGGTGATCGGGCGCATAAACGGTGATTTCGGATACGTCACGTTCCGGTTCAGCGCGAATAGCCACATCAAACCCCCTGTCGGCGGCTTCGGCGACGCGGATGAGCTCGGCGTGACGCGCCTGGGATGCCGTGTCGACAGACAGCCAGTAGCTGTCCTGACCGCGCTCGATATGCTTGGCGATTTCGGCTTCGGGCCAGTCCGATAACTCTTCGCGCAACCGGGTTTTTGCCCGTTCGACACGCTGGGCCCGGCGCTCCCGGGTAGTGCCCCCGGACAAGGCCTCCTGGGCCCGCCAGTAAAGCTCGCGCAACAGCCCGGCTTTCCATTCGTTCCAGACATTGGGGCCGACAGCACGGATATCGGCAACCGTCAGGATCAGCAGTAACCGCAATCGCTCCGGGGATTGCACGATTTCTATGAAATCGGCAACCGTTTTCGGGTCTTCAATATCGCGCTTGAAGGCGGTGTTGCTCATCAAAAGGTGGTAGCGGACCAACCAGGCGACGGTCTCCGTCTCCCAGTCGGTAAACCCGAACCGCGGCCCCAGCTTGGTGGCAACCCTGGCCCCGAGAACAGAGTGATCACCGCCCCGGCCCTTGGCAATATCGTGCAGGAATACGCTGAGATAAAGCGCCCGGCGGGACTGTACCTCGCCAATGACCGAACAGGCGACGGGATGGTCATCCTTGAGGCGCATGGTTTCGATACCGTTCAATATACCAATCGCCCGGATGGTGTGTTCGTCGACAGTATAGACGTGGTACATGTCATACTGCATCTGGGCGACGACACGGCCGAAATCGGGAACAAAGCGGCCTAGAATACCCGCCTCATTCAACCGCATCAGCGCCATCTCCGGCTCAGTGCCGGTCAGGGTTTCAATGAACAACTCGTTTGCCTGCGTGTTGTTGCGCAGCTTGGCATCGATCAGCCGCAGATTCTGGGTGATCAGGCGGAGTGCGCCCGGATGCACATCAAGCTGGTTTTTCTGGGCCAGCCGGAACAGTTGAATGAGTTTCACCGGATCGTTTTTGAAATCGGTGCCTGACTTGACGTTCAGGCGACCGGAATCCAGAACGAATCCCTCAATCGATTTTTTGCGTAGACGCAGTGACGGCAGCCACGCCGGGGTGCGTTTCTTTTTGTGCTGCTCCTCCAGGACCGAACACAGCGTGCGGGTCAGATCGCCGACGTTTTTGGCGGTCAGGTAATAATGTTTCATGAATCGCTCAACACCGCGTGTTCCGGCATGGTCACGATATCCCATGCGCTGGCCCATTTCATCCTGAACGCCAAAAATCAGCCGCTCTTCCGGGCGGGCGGCCTGATAATGCAGATGGCAACGTACCGTCCACAGAAATTTCGACGCCTTGGCAAACTGGCGGACATCTTCACGGGTCAAAACGCCAGCACTGACCAAATCCTTGATGCCGTCGACCTGATACAGGTATTTGGCAATCCAGAACAGGGTTTGCAAATCCCGCAGCCCGCCCTTGCCCTCCTTGACATTGGGTTCCAGCACATACCGGGTATCGCCCATACGGTCATGACGCTGATCGCGTTCGGCGAGCTTGGCTTCAACAAATTCAGGCCCGGTCGGGGCGACGATTTCGGTGCTGAACCGTGATTTGAACTCGCCATAAAGATCGGGGTTACCCCACAACCAACGGGCCTCCAGCAGGCTTGTGCGGATCGTCAGGTCTTCTCTGGAAAGCCGCAGCGCCTCGTCGACGGAACGCGTTGCATGCCCGACCTTGAGCCCCAGATCCCACAGCATATAGAGGGTAAACTCGACCACCTGTTCGGAGTGGGCGGTGAGCTTGTAGGGCAGCAGGAACATGATATCAACGTCGGAAAAGGGGGCCAGCTCACCACGCCCATACCCACCCGTGGCGACCAGCGACATCTGTTCGCCGGTCGTCGGGTTAGCCGCCGGATAGACCCGGGTCATGGCAAATTCGTGAATGGTTCTGACCAGCTGATCCAGAAGATAGGAGTTGGCGTGAATGACATCCTCTGCCGAAGCGCCGTCCTCCTCAAACCGCCGACGCACCTCATTCCAGCCCCTTTGCTGGGTATCTTTAAAAATATCAAGGATCTGCGACTGGGTTTTTGGCGTATACCCCGACCACTCAACGATCTCGTCGAGCCTGGCGACCAGCTTTTTGCGATCGATGATTTCACGAGGCTTTATGACATTGGGCATGGCTCAAACACTCTGCGGGTTGCCTTTTTTATACGGGGCCGATCCGGCTCATGAAAGAAAAAGTCATATAAAAAGCGGCGCAAAATACATTTTGATTTCGAATCAAACAACAAGGTCACCGCATCATCCTTAATTATATTGCAAATCGATATTAAGATATTTCGTTTGCACCTAAATACCCATTCTGCTGTCGCCCTAAACAAACAGGGGTAATTAATTATCCTTAAATGTTTCGTTTGTCTTTTTTTATAATTAACGGCAAAATTCTGCCGTACTTCAAGATTATTTTATTGCCCTTATATTTTTAACGGAGCGATTTTAGTTCATAAAGCAAATCAAGGGCCTGTTTTGGTGTCAGCTCATCTGCATTAACCTGATCCAGTCGCGATTCTACAACAGACGGTCCCGCCGAAACGGGTGCCCTGGGTTTCGAATCCGGCAAGGATTGAAACAGCGGCAAATCATCTGCCAGCCTTGTGATCGCCGCTGACTGTTCGCCTTTTTCGAGGTTCGATAACACCTGTTCCGCCCGCGATATAACTTTTCCGGGCAGCCCGGCAAGGCCGCCAACGTGAATACCATAGGAGCGATCTGCTGCTCCGGGAGCAACTTCATGAAGGAACACCACATCGCCTTTCCATTCCTTGACCCGCATGGTCTGGCACTGCAGGCGTTGCAATTTTGCTGCCAGCGCCGTCAATTCATGGTAATGCGTGGCAAACAGCGCCCGGCAGCGGTTTTCTTCGTGCAAATGCTCGACCACCGCCCAGGCGATCGATAGCCCGTCATAAGTTGCCGTTCCCCGACCGATCTCGTCCAGAATCACCAGAGCCCGAGGCCCGGCCTGATTGAGGATTGTCGCCGTTTCAACCATCTCAACCATGAACGTCGAGCGCCCGCGGGCAAGATCATCCGCAGCACCAACCCGGGAAAACAGCCGGTCAACGATACCGATTCGGGCGCGTTCCGCTGGAACGAAGGAGCCCATCTGTGCCATCACGGTGATCAGTGCGCATTGACGCAGGAACGTACTTTTACCGGCCATATTGGGGCCGGACAGCAACCAGATCTGGGCATCCGCCTGCTCCTTGTCATCCGCGCCTGCAAGACTGGTGTTATTGGCGACAAACGGCACTTCGTTGGTTTCTTCCAACATCGCCTCGACCACGGGATGGCGGCCTGCTGTAATCTCGAAACAGGTGGTCTGGTCAATTTCCGGGCGCATATACCGCCGCTCTATCGCCAGATGGGCAAGGCCTGAGGAAACATCAAGCCCGGCCAGCGCCTGCGCAGCCGCAGCAATGCTTCGGGATTCTGCCTGAACGGCATCGCCAAGGGCGGCAAACATCTCGAGCTCCAGTGCCAGCGCGCGATCCGCCGCCTGGGCAATCCGGCCTTCCAGTTCAGACAGCTCAACAGTCGAATAGCGGATCGCATTGGCCATCGTCTGGCGATGAATATACGGACTTTCCGGCCCCGTCGGCATGCTGTCCAGATGGCGGGCGGTAATCTCGACAAAATATCCGAGAACATTGTTATGGCGAATCTTGAGACCCTGAAGTCCGGTTTCTTCAACATACCTCGCCTGAAGTCCGGCGATCAGGCGGCGGCTCTGGTCACGCAACTCAAGAAGCTCATCAAGCTCGGGCGAATATCCCCTGGTAATAAACCCGCCATCGCGTGCCAATATGGGCAATTCCTCATTCAGCGCCGCACCAAGCAGCCCGACAAGCGCATCATGATTGCCGAGCCCTTTATCAAGTGCGGCGATGCCGTCCGGCAGAACCAGCGACGTATCATCGGCCAGCAATTCCCGCAACCGGGCACCAAGGGTCAGTCCATCGCGGATCGCCGCCAGATCGCGCGGCCCGCCACGCCCAAGTGACAGTCGTGAGAGCGCGCGCTCCATATCCGGTCCGCGCTTGAGCAGGCTGCGAAGATCTTCACGCAGGCGTTCGCCATCACAGAAAAACTGAACCCTGTCGAACCGCTCGGCGATGGTTTCCGCATCCGTCAGGGGTTCAGCCAGATGGGACGCCAGCAACCTGGCACCGGGACCGGTAATGGTCCGGTCCATCAGCCACAACAGGCTGCCCTTGTGCTGGCCGCTGAGCGTCGACGTCAATTCGAGATTACGCCGGGTTGCCGCGTCAATCTCCATCACCGCGCCCTCAAGAACGCGCTTCGGACGTTCAAGGCGTGGCATTTTGCCTTTCTGGGTCAATTCCACATAGTCAACCAGAGCACCCGCCGCCGCCAGTTCGGCGCGTGAAAAATCACCAAACGCATCCAGCGCCCTGACCTGATAAAGCGCCTCAAGCCGTCGCGTTCCTGAACCGCTCTCGAACTTTATGGCTGGCAGCGGGGTCAACACATCGCGCCAGTCCGCCAATACATCTTTCACTTCCGGACGTTGAAAAAGGGTGTCTGAAATCAGCAGCTCACCGGGATCAATCCGCGCCAGCGTTGCATCGAGAGCGCCTCCGGCAACAGGCTGGATCAGAAAAACCCCGGTCGAAACATCAATCCAGGCAAGTGCCTGTTTCTGTTCAGATTCCGCCAGCGCCACCAGATAGTTATGCTTGCGCGCATTGAGCAGGGTGTCTTCAGTCAGCGTTCCCTGCGTAATAATACGAACCACACCCCTGTTGACAACAGATTTCCCGCCGCGCTTTTTGGCTTCTGCCGGGTCTTCCGTCTGTTCACAAATAGCGACGCGATAACCATGACGGATCAGCCGGTTCAGGTAGTTCTCATGCGAATGCACCGGCACCCCGCACATCGGGATATCTTCGCCGAGGTGCTTGCCGCGTTTTGTCAGGGCAATGTCGAGCGCCGCCGCCGCCTTTTCCGCGTCCTCAAAAAACAGCTCATAAAAATCACCCATCCGGTAGAACAACAGGCTGTCGGGATGTTCGCGCTTGATCGCCGTATACTGAACCATCATCGGCGTCACGCCTGGAGGCGGCTTCGACGGTACGGTCTGGCGAGGCGGATTTTTGATCTGGGGCTCGGGCACGGTGCAACTTCTCGATTGGACAGGAGCAGAGCCTACCATACCTGCCCCCCCGCCCATCAACACCAGATATCGGGAACGTGCTTTTATTCTTGGTCAGCCTTGGGCAAGATAAGGGTTCGGGTCAGAACCGGAGTGAAGAAAATGAGTGAACAGTTTGATCAGGGCCGTGAAGTCGTCGGTATTCTGTCCAACCGAGAAGATTTCGAAGCCACCGTTGAGGCCTTGCTGGAAACCGGTATCGAGCAAAGCGACCTGAGCGTTTTAAGCTCTCACGAATCGCTCGCTGTTGCCGGCAATCCTGCAAAACCCTGGAAAGAAGCCCTGACGGCACTGGTTGGCGAAATCAAGTACGAAGGGCCACTGGTCGCCTCCGGTGCGATCCTTCTGGCTGGTGGTGCGACGGCGGCGATGATCGCCGGAATTATCGGTGCCGCCGTCGGCGGTGTCGCCCTGAAAGAGGTGCTCGAGGAAGTCAGCGCCAAACCTCACACCGAGGACTTTGCCCGGTCACTGGAAGCGGGCAGTGTGATTCTCTGGGTTCGGGTTGATAACAGCGATACGGAATCCCGAGCCATATCAATCCTGCAAGACGGCAACGCCGCCAATGTTCATGTTCGTTGACGCGGACTGTTCTGAACCCCCAACCCAGCCAATAGAAAGACTGCGCCCATGGAAGAACACAGCAATAAACTGGTCTTTGAAGAAGCCCTTCGCATGCACGCCAGAGGTCGCCCCGGAAAGGTCGAGATCAGGGCCACCAAACCGCTGACCACCCAGCACGACCTGACGCTGGCCTATTCGCCGGGCGTCGCGGCACCCTGCCTGGAGATCCACAGGGACGAGCAGCTGGTTTACGAATATACCAACAAGGGAAACACCGTCGCTGTCGTTTCCAACGGCACCGCCGTTCTTGGCCTTGGCAACATCGGTCCGCTCGCCGCCAAACCGGTGATGGAAGGCAAATCCGTGCTGTTCAAACGGTTTGCCGACGTTGACGGCATCAACGTCGAAGTGCACACGGAAGATATCGATGAACTGGTTGAGTGCGTTCGTCTGTTTGGTCGCAGCTTCGGCGGCATTAATCTTGAAGACATCAAGGCGCCAGAGTGTTTCATCATTGAGCAGCGGCTGCGTGAATTACTGGATATTCCGGTCTTTCATGATGATCAGCACGGCACCGCCATCATTACCGCCGCCGGTCTGATCAATGCCCTTGATTTGACGGGGCGGGCCATTCACAAAACCAAAATGGTCGTCAACGGCGCGGGCTCCGCCTCGATCGCCTGTGTTGAGCTGTTCAAAACAATGGGCATGCCCGGCAAGAATATTATCATGTGCGATTCAAAGGGCGTCATTTATCAGGGTCGCAAAGAGGGCATGAACCAGTGGAAATCTGCGCACGCCGCCAAGACCTCGACCCGCACACTCACTGAAGCGCTAAAAGGAGCGGACTGTTTTATCGGCCTGTCCGTTGCCGGTGCGGTGACCGGTGAGATGGTGGCGTCGATGGCCGACAACCCGATCATCTTTGCCATGGCCAATCCGGATCCGGAGATTACGCCGGAAGACGTGCTTAAAGTCCGTGGTGATGCGATTATCGCCACCGGACGCTCGGATTATCCAAACCAGATCAACAATGTCCTGGGCTTCCCCTATATTTTCAGAGGCGCACTTGATGTTCGCGCCAGCACGATCAACGATGAAATGAAGGCGGCAGCTGCCCATGCGCTGGCCGAACTGGCCCGCGAAGATGTGCCGGACGAAGTCGATGCGGCCTATTCCGGGTCACATCTGCGCTACGGTCCCGGTTACCTGATCCCGGCGCCGTTCGACCCGCGCCTGATTACCGCCGTTCCCATGGCCGTTGCCCAGGCGGCAATGGATTCCGGCGTTGCGCAAAATCCGATCTTCGATATGGAGCGGTACGCAGCTGAACTTACGGCCCGGCTGAACCCGACATCGGGCAGTTTACAGGG